>DATLDS010000053.1:0-4528 GCA_035525735.1 Novosphingobium sp. | reverse complement strand
TCGACCCCTCGGGAATCGCGATCGGCGCGTCGATCGCCTGCTCGGGGGTCTGCCTGACCGTGGTCGACCGCGGCGGGCAGGCGGGAGACGCGTGGTTCGCGGTCGACGTCTCGGGCGAGACGATCGCGCGCACCGCGCAGGACCGCTGGCGGGAAGGCTCGCGGCTCAACCTCGAGCAGGCGCTCAAGCTCGGCGACGAGCTCGGCGGGCATATCGTCACCGGCCACGTCGACGCGCTGGGCCGGGTGGCGAGCGTGCGCCGCGCGGGCGGCTCGACCGAGCTCGAAGTCCTCGCCCCGCCGAGCCTCGCGCCGTTCGTCGCCGAGAAGGGCTCGATCACCGTCGACGGGGTGTCGCTGACGGTCAACCGGGTGAGCGACGAGCCCGATGGCGAAGTGCGCTTCGGGCTCAACATCATCCCGCACACCGCCGAGGTGACAACGCTGGGCGCGCTCGCCGAGGGCGACGCGGTCAATCTCGAGATCGACGTGCTGGCGCGCTACCTGAAGCGGATGGAAGCGCTAAGGGCGGCGTGAACCTCCCCCAACGGGGGAGTAATTAGGTCGCCAACGGCCCTTTATCGAAGCTCTCGCGCGTGATCTCGTAGATCACGTGGCGCACCGGCCGGCCGGCGATTTCCACGACTTCGTCGCGCTCGCTCAAGCGGCCGCCGATCTTCTCCATCGCGCGGCGCGAGCGCAGGTTGGTTTCGCCTACGCGAAAATCGACGCGCTCGACATTCGCCAGCGCGTGCTCGAGCATCAGCCGCTTCATCTCGCGGTTGGCCGCGCCGCCCCAGTGCGAGCGCGCGAGGAACGTCCAGCCGATCTCGACCGCGCCTCCGCCCACGGGATCGTGGCCCTGGAACCGCGACGAACCGACGATCTCGCCGCTGCGCTTGTCGATCGCGACGAGCGCGCCACCCTGCGCCAGCGCGTCGGCGAAGAACGCGCGGAAGACTTCGCTTTGCCAGCGGTCGTTGGCGGGGTGGACCTCCCAGACTTGCGGGTCCGAGGCGACCGCGTAGAGCGCCTCCCAGTCGTCGGGGCGCAACGGCCGCAAACGCAGCGTCGGCCCTTCGAGCGTCGGCTGCCGATTCATGCGGTCGCCGCAAGCGCCTCGACGAAGCGATCGAGGTTGGCGGTGGTCAGCCCCGCGACGTTGATCCGGCCCGAACCGGCCATGTAGATGCCGAAACGCTCGCGCAGCGCGGCGATCCGCTGCGGCGCCAGCGGGAGCACCGAAAACAGACCGTTCTGGCGTCCCACCGGGGCGAGGTCGATCCCGCCCACGGTGCCGGCGGTCGCGAGGCGCTCGCGCACCTGGCGCATCCGCGCGCGCATCGTGTCGAGCTCGTCGAGCCATTGTGCGGTCAGGTGCTCGTCGGCGAGCACCAGCCGCACCGCCGCCGCGCCGTGATCGGGCGGCATCGACCAGTTGGCGCGGGCCAGCGCGTGGGCCTGCGACATGATCGTCGCAAGATCGTCAGCCTTGTCCGCCATCACGTAGAACGCGCCCACCCGGTCGCGGTAGAGCCCGAAATTCTTGTCGCAGCTGTAGGCCACCAGCGCCTCGGGCACGGTCGCGAGCACCTTGCGGACCCCGTAGGCATCTTCCTCGAGGCCCTGGCCGAGCCCCTGATAGGCGAGGTCGAGCACCGGCAGCAGCCGCTTGGCCGCGAGCAGCCCCGCGATCTCGTCCCACTGCGCGGGCGAATAGTCGATCCCGGTGGGATTGTGGCAGCAGCCGTGAAGCAGGATCGCATCGTAAGGCGAAGCCGCGGCGATCGCGCCGCGCAAGGCGTCCATGTCGACGGTGCCCGCGGGCGTGGCGTGAGCGAAGGTCATCGCCTCGACATCGAGGTCGGCGAGGATTTGCGCGTGGTTGGGCCAGCTCGGCGTCCCCATCCACACCCGCGAGACCAGCGCCTTGCTCGCCAGCCCGAGCGCCAGCCGGACGCCGCCGGTGCCGCCCGGGGTCTGCATCCCTTCGATCCGCCCGCCGAAATCGGCGCGGCCGAAAATGTAAGGCATCAACGCGTGGACGAAGCCCATGTCGCCCTCGGGGCCGAGGTAAGCCTTGCTGTCCTGCGTCTCGAGCAGCCGCTTCTCGGCCGCCTTGATCGCGCCGAACACGGGCGTGTCGCCCTGCCCGGTGCGATAGACCCCGACGCCGAGGTCGATCTTGTCGGGGCGCGGGTCGTCTCTGTGGAGCTTGATCAGCGCGAGCAGCGCGTCGGGCGGCTGGGGGGTGAGCGCGTCGAGCATGACGGTCGCGCACATGCCGCGCGCGCCGTCCATAAGCAAGACGCCGCGCCCCCTAAGGAGCGCGGCGCAAGTAGGAATGACCGAAGTTTTCTCGGCTTATCGTTCGCGCGACCTGGTGGGCTCAGAACGGCAACCACTTCTGCTTCTTGGAAAATTTCATGTAACCGGCATTGACGCCGAGGCGCAGCCCGACGCCCATGCGGATCGGGATCAGCACGGTGTCGCCCTGGCGCATGTAGCTCGCGGTCAGCCCGCCGATCACGTAAGCCTGGCCCTCGCCCGCGGGGAAGCGCTTGTAGAGATCCTCGCTGTCGTAAAGGTTGTAGACCAGCACGAAAGTGTTGCCCGCGTTGGCGCCCGCGTCGAAGCCGATCGACGGGCCGGTCCAGTAGACCGCCCGCTGGCCCTCGACCTTGTGGAACAGCGTGCCCGAGCCGTAGCGCAGCCCGACGACGAACGCCCCGCCAGCCTCGCGCCCGACGATGTAGCCGTTGGGCTCGCCCTGTTTCTTGAGCAGGTCCTGGATCATCCGCGCGACACCCTCGGCGCCTTTGCCGAACACGCCCTCGGCGGCGCCGATCAGGTCGTCCTGCTTGTAGGTTTCGCCCGGCGCGGCGGCGGCGGCGCTGGCCTGCTCGCTCGGCGCGGCCGGCGCGGTTTCGTCGGCGGGAAGCGCGGGGATCGTTCCTTCCGCCGCGTCGACCGGCGGGGCGTAATCGGCGCCGACGGTCGCAGGCGGCGTGCCGACGTCGCTGTCGACCGCGCTGTTGGGATCGATCGTCTCGACTTGCTGCGCCACTGCAGGGGCCGAACCGGCCAGCGCGGCGGCGCCGAGCACCAGCCAGGCCGCGCGTCGCGCACTCGCGAAAATCGATATCCCCATGGTCTTCCCCGTCCGCTTTGGATCGATCAGATGCCAAGCCTCGGTGCGGGGCAATGAACCGGCGATGAGCCGAGTCCATTTTGCGCCGAGCCGAATCGAACCACCCTCGAAAACCCCCGCCTGCCGCACCTTGCCCCGCCCCCGGGGCGTCGCTATAGGCCCGCTGCCGCTGCGATCCGGAGACGTGGGTGAGTGGCTGAAACCAACGGTTTGCTAAACCGTCATACTGGGATTACCGGTATCGAGGGTTCGAATCCCTCCGTCTCCGCCACGTTTCGCGGCGCCCAAATGACGGTTGGGCGGGTGTAGCTCAATGGTAGAGCTTGTGCTTCCCAAGCAAGTGACGAGGGTTCGATTCCCTTCACCCGCTCCATTCTGTTCGTAACATCGAGATCGTCAGGCGCGCGCCGATGAGCGCGCTTGTCGTCGCGCTGGTTGCCGCTCTTCTCGCCGGCATCGGCGCGCGCGAGCAGCGACTGGTTACCAGCGGCTGGACCGCGTTGGCGTGGCTGGCGGTGACCGGGGCGACATGCGCGGCGAGCGTCGCGCTCGGCGCCGCGGGGGGTGAGCTGGGAAACGAGCCGCGGCTCAAGCTGGCCGCGATCGCCCTGGCGCTCGCCGCGGTGCTGATGGTGTGGGGGTCGAGCCGCTCGCCCGACCCGGCGCGGTGGCCGGTGCCGCGTTTCGCCGGGTGGATCGCGGCGCTCGCCTCCGCGCAAGCCAACGGCGCGTTGCCGCCGACGGTGGCCGCGGCGGTGCTGATCCGGGGCGGACCGCTCTTCGCGCTCGCCGGCGCGATGGTCGGGGCGCTGCTTGCGCTCGCATTGGGGTCGTTGCTTTCCGAGCCGGTGCTGCGGCGCGCCCGGATCGGCGCTGCCGCATGGCTCGGCGTTGCGGCCGCGTGGGCCTGGATGACCGCCTAAAGCTTGCCGCTCGCGCTCATCCCGATCCCGCCGGGCTTCGCGGAAAAGCCCATGTCGAGCAGCGGGCCCGAAACCTCGACCGGCACCCCCGACAGCACCAGGTCGGCGCGCCAGCGGCCGTCGGGCTCGAGCCGCACGAACAGCTTCTCCATCCCGCTCGGCCCGCTCATCGGCACATAGAGCGCGCCCTTGTGACACCGCGCGGCGCCCGACAGCGCGACGGGCGCGGGGATCAGCTCGCTGAGCGGGGCGAGGATTAGGCTGACTTGCCCGCCCGCCTCGCGGCAGCGCCCGGCCTCGGTCGCCAAATGGAAGTCGCGAAACCCAAGCGCGGTGGCGGGAAGCTGGCCGAACCCCTCGCCGAGCGGCACCTGGCCCTGGACGTCGCGCAAGCTCGCCCAGCCGCTACCGCCCGCGAAGAAGGCCGAGAACTCGGCCGTGCCCGCGGGCGAGAG
>DATLDS010000043.1:0-2404 GCA_035525735.1 Novosphingobium sp. | reverse complement strand
CGCGCACTTCCTGCATGTTACTGACGGTCTTCTCGAATAACGGCCCCGACGGCGCGAGGACGATCACCGGAACGAGTTCGTCGATCAGCGCGATCGGGCCGTGCTTCATCTCGCCCGCGGCATAACCTTCGGCGTGGATGTAGCTGATTTCCTTCAGCTTCAGCGCGCCCTCGAGCGCCATCGGATAGTCCGGCCCCCGGCCGAGATAGAGCACGTCGCGCGCCGGCGCGATCAGCGGCGCAATCGCCTTGATGTCCTCGTCATGGCCCAGGGCCTCATTGAGGGCCTGGGGCGCCTCGCGCAAATGCGCCACGATCTCGCGCTCTTCGTCGCGGGTCAGGCGTCCCTTGGCCCGCGCCAGGTTAGCGGCCAGCGCGGCAAGCACCGCCAACTGACAAGTGAACGCCTTGGTCGACGCCACACCGATCTCGGGCCCCGCGTGGGTCGGCAGGAGCAAGTCCGCCTCACGCGCCATCGAGCTGGTCGGCACGTTGACCACCACCGCGATGACCTGCCCCTCGGCGCGCGCATGGCGCAGCGCAGCCAGCGTGTCAGCCGTCTCGCCCGATTGCGAAATGAAGAGTGCCAACCCGCCCTTCTCCAGCACCGGCTGGCGGTACCGGAACTCCGACGCGACATCGATGTCGACCGGCACGCGCGCGAATTGCTCGAACCAATATTTGGCGACCATGCCGGCGTAGTAACTGGTCCCGCAGGCGACGATCGTCACGCGGTGGATACCGGCCAGGTCGAAGCCGATTTCGGGCAGCGCGACTTCGCCTTCGAACGGGCGGACATAGCTTTGCAGCGTCTGCGCGACGACGATCGGCTGCTCGAAGATTTCCTTGCGCATGAAGTGCGCGTGATTGCCCTTGTCGATGCGCGCCGACGACGCGCCCGACGTGACGATTTCGCGACTCACGGCGTGGTTGTCGCGATCGTAGATCTGCACCTTGTCGCGCTCGACCACGACCCAGTCGCCCTCGTCGAGATAGGCGATGCGCTGCGTCAGCGGCGCCAGCGCCAGCGCGTCCGATCCGAGGTAATTCTCGCCCTCGCCATAGCCGACCGTCAGCGGCGCCCCCATGCGCGCGCCGATCACCAGGTCGGGGAAATCCTCGAACAGGAAGGCGATGGCGAACGCACCGTGAAGGCGCGGCAGCACGGTCGCGACCGCGTCGGCCGGGCTCGCGCCGCCCTCGACCTCGCGCGCGACGAGATGCGCGACGACTTCGCTGTCGGTTTCGGAATTGAACTGGCGTCCCTCGGCCAGCAATTCGTCGCGCAGCGGCTTGAAGTTCTCGATGATCCCGTTGTGGACCAGCGCGACCTTGCCGACGATGTGCGGGTGCGCATTGCCGACCGTCGGCGCGCCATGCGTCGCCCAGCGCGTGTGCGCGATGCCGACGTCACCGGCGAGCGGCGCGGCGCTGAGCTCGCGGCCGAGATTGTCGAGCTTGCCCTCGGCGCGGCGGCGCTCGAACGAGCCCCCCGCAACGGTGCAGATGCCGGCGCTATCATAGCCGCGATACTCAAGCCGACGGAGCCCTTCGAACAAGCGCGTCGCGACTGCTTCGCGCCCTACAATGGCGACAATTCCGCACATCAGTTCTGACCCTTCTTGTTCGCCGCGCGAGCGCGGAACTTGGCTGCCCAGCCCGCGATGCCGCGCTGCTCGGCGCGCGTCACGGCGAGGCTGTCCGCCTCGACCGGGCGGGTAACGACCGACCCGGCCCCGACGATCGCGCCGGCACCGATCGAGACGGGCGCAACCAGCGCGCTGTTCGAACCGATGAACGCGCCCTCACCGATCTCGGTGCGATGCTTGGCAAAGCCGTCGTAATTGCAGGTGATGGTGCCCGCCCCGATATTGGCGCACGCGCCGACGGTGGCATCGCCGACGTAGCTCAAATGGTTGATCTTCGCGCCCTCGCCCAGCGTCGCTTTCTTCATCTCGACGAAATTGCCGACCTTGGAGCCCGCCGCCATCGTCGCGCCCGGCCGCAGCCGTGCGAATGGGCCGACCGAGCAGCCGCTGGCGATGGTCGCCCCCTCGATGTGGCAGAAGGCATGGATGACCGCGCCGTCGGCGATGGTCACGCCGGGGCCGAACACGACGTGCGGCTCGATCGTGCAATCGCGGCCGAGCCGCGTATCGGCGGAGAACCACACGCTTTCGGGATCGATCAGCGTCGCGCCCTCGTCGAGCGCCTGCTCGCGACGGCGCCGCTGCCAGTCGAGCTCGAGATGCGCGAGTTCGGCGCGGCTGTTGACGCCCGCAGTCTCGAACGGCTCGCCTTCGATCGCCACCGGCTGGCGGCCTTCTTCCTTGGCGATCATGACGATGTCGGGCAGGTAATATTCGCTCGCCGCGTTGGCGTTGCCGACCTTGGTCAGCCAGCGG
>DATLDS010000018.1:0-3044 GCA_035525735.1 Novosphingobium sp. | reverse complement strand
CGAAGGGCGTCCGCGTGTTTTCGGAAGAGACCAGTTACAAGATGCGCTCGCTCTTGCGCCTCGTGGTCACTAAAGGCACCGGGAAGAAGGCCGACGCAATTGGTTACAGAGTCGGCGGAAAGACGGGCACCGCCGAGAAACTCCTCAACGGCCATTATACGTCGTCCGCGGTGGTCACCAGCTTCGCGGGAGTGTTCCCGATGGACGAGCCGCGTTATGTGATGGTGATGATGCTGGACGATCCCAAGGCGACGGCGGAGACCTATGGCTTCCACACCGCGGCGTGGAACATCGGTCCCGCATTCGGCGTCGCGGTCAGCCGGATCGCGCCGATGCTGGGCGTCCATCCGAACAAGAACCGCGAGCCCGACATGAGCGCGGTCCTGCCGTTCGTCCACGAAACCGCGGAATAGTCCCCGTGAAACTGCGCGAACTGGCGGACGTCGATTCCGATTCCGAGGTGACCGGCTTTGCCATCGACCATCGCAAGGTGGCGCGGGGAAGCGTGTTCGGCGCGTTCCAGGGCGCGGTGTCCAACGGCGAGGAATTCGTCGGCCAGGCGGTGGATCGCGGCGCGGTCGCGGTGGTCGCGCGGCCCGAGGCGGCGGTCGAGCGCGTGCCGCATCTCGCCGATCCGACACCGCGCCGGCGGTTCGCGCAGCTCGCGGCAAGGTTTTACGGGCCCTATCCGGAAACGGTGGTCGCGGTCACGGGCACCAACGGCAAGACCTCGACGGTCGAGATGACGCGCCAGATCTGGCGGATGTGCGGTCACCGCTCGGCGTCGATCGGCACGCTGGGCGTGACCACTTCGGACGACCAGGTGAAGACCGGGCTGACGACGCCCGACATCGTCACCTTCCTCAGCAACGTCGCGGGGCTCGAGCGGATGGGCACGACCCATCTCGCCTACGAAGCGTCGAGCCACGGCCTCGACCAGCATCGCGCCGAGGGCGTGCCGCTGGCCGCGGCTGCGTTCACGAATTTCAGCCGCGACCATCTCGATTATCACGCGACGATGGAGGCCTATTTCGAAGCCAAGATGCGGCTGTTCGAGGATCTGCTCGAGCCCGGCCGGCCGGCGGTGATCTGGACCGACGACGCCAAGTCCGACGAGGTAGCGGCGCGCTCGCACAAGCGAGGGCACGAAATGCTGACGGTCGGCCGCAAGGGCGAGACGATCCGGCTGGTCGAGCAGATCCCGACGGCGCTCGGGCAGACGCTGATGCTCGAGCATGGCGGCAAGTCGTACCGCCTCGCGCTGCCGCTGATCGGCGCCTACCAGGCGGCGAATGTGCTGACGGCGGCCGCGCTCGTGCTCGCGACCGGCGGCAAGTGGAGCGAGACCTTCTCGGCGATGCAGCGCGTGTCGCCGGTCCGCGGGCGGCTCGAGCGGGCGGTGATCAGCCGCGCGGGCGTGCCCGTCTATGTCGATTATGCGCACACGCCTGACGCGCTCGAAGCGGCTATCGCTGCGCTGAAACCGCATGTCGAAGGGCGCCTGATCACGGTGTTCGGCGCGGGCGGCGATCGCGACCAGGGCAAGCGCCCGGACATGGGCCGCGTGGCGACGCGGATGTCGGACGTGGTGATCGTCACCGACGACAATCCGCGCAGCGAAGACCCGGCGCTGATCCGCAGCGACATCATGGCGGGCGCGGACGGCGCGGTCGAGGTTGCGGGGCGGCGCGAGGCGATCGCCGAGGCGATCCGGCTCGCGCGTGCCGGCGATATCGTGCTGGTCGCCGGCAAGGGACACGAAACCGGCCAGATCATCGGCGACCGCGTGCTGCCGTTCGACGACGCGCTGGTTGCCCGGGAATGCGCCGCATGAGCGCGCTGTGGACCAGCAACGAGATCGCTGCGGCGACCGGCGGCACGCCAAGCGCCCCGTTCGAAGTCGCCGGCCTGACCTTCGACAGCCGCGAAGTCGGGCCTGGCGACCTGTTCGTGGCGATGCCGGGCACCGTCCACGACGGCCATAAGTTCGTCGACGCCGCGTTCGGCGCGGGCGCGACGGGCGCGATCGTGTCGCAGCCGGTGAGCGGTCCGCATGTCCTGGTCGAGGATACGTTCGCGGCGCTCGAGGCGCTCGGACGCGCGGCGCGGGAGCGCAGCCGCGCCACGATCCTCGGCGTCACGGGCTCGGTGGGGAAGACGAGCACCAAGGAAGCGCTGTACGCGGCGCTCGCGCGCAACCGGCCCGGCACGGTCCATCGCTCGGTCAAGAGCTACAATAACCACACCGGCGTGCCGCTGAGCCTCGCCCGGATGCCGCGCGACGCCGAGTTCGCGGTGTTCGAGATGGGCATGAACAACCGCGGCGAGATCGCGGCGCTGACCCGCCAGGTCCGGCCGCACGTCGCGGTCATCACCGCGATCGCTCCGGCGCATATCGAAAACCTCGGCTCGGAAGAAGCGATCGCCGACGCCAAGGCCGAGATTTTCGAAGGGCTGGAGCCCGACGGGATCGCGATCCTCCCCAACGACACGCCGCATCGCGACCGGCTGGTGAAGGGCGCGCGGCGCCACGCCGACCGCATCGTCACCTTCGGCGGAGGCGATGCCGACGTGCACGCGATCCACGCGGTCACGGCCGACGGCGGCGGAAGCCTGATCAGCGCGGTGCTGCTCGAGCGCGAGCTGACCTTCACCATTTCGCAGCGTGGCGACCATTGGGTGTCGAACGCGCTGGCCGTGCTCGCAGCGGTGGAGGCCGTGGGCGCCGACGTCGCGCTTGCCGGACTGGCGCTTGCCGACATGGGCGGCCTAAAGGGCCGCGGCCAGCGGCATGTACTCGCGGTCGACGGCGGCGAAGTGCTGCTGATCGACGAAAGCTACAACGCCAACCCAGCGTCGATGGCGGCGACGCTCAGGAGCCTCGGCGCGGAACGCGACGCGACTCGACGCGTCGCCGTGCTCGGCGCGATGCGCGAGCTCGGCGAACATTCCGACGACCTCCATGCCGGCCTTGCGCCATCGGTGCTGGCGGCGAAGCTCCACCGGCTGATCCTGATTGGAGAGGACATGCGGCCGCTCCAGCA
>DATLDS010000032.1:0-6292 GCA_035525735.1 Novosphingobium sp. | reverse complement strand
CCCGAAAGCTGACGCGAAAGGACACAACCCTTAGCGAAGGAGCTCAGCCTGTTTTAAGTGGGTATGGCGTGGGTCGGGCCTAGAATCCGGCTTAAAATGCCCAAACAGGACCCAAGCAGCCTGCCCAGGCGAAAGGCCTTGCGCCTAACCCTCTGGATTTGCCTGCTGAAAGACTGGTGCCGCTTACAGGACTCGAACCTGTGACCCCATCATTACGAATGATGTGCTCTACCAACTGAGCTAAAGCGGCGCGGGTGCGCGTCTAGCGGGATGCCGCGCAGGCGGCAACTCGGTTTCGTGGCGGAACCCGGGCGGCGCGGCTGGGGTTGTTGGAGCGAGCGAACAGGAGCGCACGCCGTGGCCCGCGAAGCCGAGATCGTCGCCGACGCGCGCGAAGGCCGCGCGGTGATCGGGTGGAAGCTCGACCGCGGTCAGCGCACCGAACTGCTGAAGGCGTTCCCGCCGAAGTTCGCAGCGGCCGTCGCCGACCATGTCACGCTCAAGGCGAAAGTCGCCGACGATACCCCGCTCCCCCGCGCGCTCCCGGCGCGGATCGTGGCGCGCGCCGACGACGGGCGCGGGGTCGAGGCGATGGTGGTCGAGATCGACGGCAGCAGCGCGCGCCCCGGCGGCGGCACCTATCACGTGACCTGGTCGCTCGGCGAGGGCCGCCGGGCGAACGAAAGCAACGACGTGCTCGCCTCGCGGCCATGGCGGAGGCTCGATGCGCCGGTCGCGCTCGCGCTCCGTCCGGCGCGGTTCGAATGAGGCAGCTCTATCTCGATTGCGACGGCGTGCTCGCCGATTTCGACAAAGGCGCGACGGCGGTGCTGGGCCTGCCCCCGCGCGCGTTCGAGCAGCGCCACGGGCTCGGGCGGTTCTGGCAAAAGCTCGCCGCCGCGCCCGATTTCTATTTCTCGCTGCCGCTGATGGACGACGCGCGTGTGCTGTTCGACGCGGTGCGGCACTTGAACCCGGTGATCCTCACCGGCCTGCCGCGCGGCAGCTGGGCGGCCGACCAGAAGGTCCGCTGGGCGGCGCAGCACTTTCCCGGCACGCGGATCATCACCACGATGGCGCGCGACAAGCGCGACCATGCGCGCGAAGGCGACGTCCTGGTCGACGACCAGGAACGCCATCGTCCTTTGTGGGAAGGTGCCGGCGGCGTGTTCGTCCATCATCGCGACGCGAAATCATCGCTCGCCGAGCTTGCCAAGTTGTTCCCGCCGCGCGTTTCGACGTGACCGGACGATTCGGACGTCTGCGGGTCCCGCTCGACACGCCGCCGATGGAAGCGCGGCTGGTCGGCGAGATTCCCGAGGGCGCCGGGTGGCAGTTCGAGCCCAAGTGGGATGGCTTCCGCTGCCTCGCGTTCCGCGATCGCGGCGAGGTCGAGCTGATGTCGAAGTCGGGCAAGCCGCTCGGGCGGTACTTCCCCGAAGTCGTGGCGCGGCTCGCCGCGCTGGGTCAGGACCGCTTCGTCGTCGACGGCGAGCTGATCGTGCCCGCGGGCGCGACGCTGTCGTTCGCCGCGCTCCAGGCGCGGCTCCATCCGGCGGCGTCGCGGATCGCCAGGCTGTCGGCCGAGACGCCCGCGCAGGTGATCTTGTTCGACGCGCTCGAGATCGGCGGCGCGCTGCTTCGCGACGAGCCGCTCGAGCAGAGGCGCGGCGCTCTCGAAGACTTCGTCGCCGCGGCCGACGCGCCCGATCTGCTGCTCTCGCCGATGACGGTCGAGCGCGATACCGCGCAAGCCTGGCTAGCGCGCAGCGGCGGCGCGCTCGACGGGATCGTCGCCAAGCGCCGCGACGAGCCGTACCGCGCGGGTGAGCGCGCGATGTTCAAGCGCAAGCTCCGGCGCACCGCCGACTGCGTGGTCGGCGGCTTCCGCTACGACGCGAGCGGGACCAAGGTCGCTTCGCTGTTGCTCGGGCTCTACGACGAAGCGGGCAAGCTCGGCCTCGTCGGCTTCGTCGCGGGGTTTACCGAGGCGACGCGGGTCGAGCTCGCGGCGCGGCTCGAGCCGCTTCGCGGGCCCTCGGCCTTTACCGGCGCGGCGCCCGGCGGGCCGAGCCGCTGGTCGCACGGCAAAAGCACCGAATGGGTCGCGCTGCGCCCCGAACGCGTGGTCGAGGTCGCTTACGACCAGGTCACCGGCCAGCGGATGCGCCACGGCGCGAGCTTCGTCCGCTGGCGCGCCGACAAAGCCCCGCGCCAGTGCCGCCTCGACCAGCTCGAGGCCGAGCTCCGACCCGAGGAGCTGGCGCGGCTGCTGGCGCGGACGGAAAGTTGAAAGATTGGTGAGCCCTGCTGGGTTCGAACCAGCGACCTACTGATTAAAAGTCAGTTGCTCTACCGACTGAGCTAAGGGCCCGCTCCGGGGGGCGAGGTAGGAGCCGGGCGGGGGCGGGTCAAGCGCGCGGCGAGGGCCGCGAGGGTCAGCCCGGTCGGCGGATCGCGCCAGCCGCGCGCGACTTGCGCGGCCGGACCGAGAACGAACTCGCGCTCGTGAAACCGCGGGTGCGGGATCGCGAGGCCGGGCGAGTGCCATGACCCGCCGCGCCACAGCACGATGTCGAGATCGAGCACTCGCGGCCCCCACGCGCGGCCGCGGCGACGGCGGCCGAACGCGGCCTCGACGGCGTGAAGCGCCGCGAGCAGGCCGGGCGGTTCGAGATCGGTCGCGAGCACCGCGACCGCGTTGGCATAGCGCCGCCGCGAGGGCCCGAGCGCCGCGCTGTCGACCACGGTCGAAGCCGCAACGACCTCGAGCCCGGCCTCGTTCAGCGCTTCGAGCGCGGCGGCGAGGACCTCGCGCGGGGGCCCGTGGCGGGGATGCCGGACGTTCGAGCCCAGCGCGACCAGGTAGAGCCCCATGCCGTCCGACGTCAGACGTCCTCGGCGAGCCGGCGGTAAAGCTCGGGCCGGCGGTCGCGGAAGAAGCCCATCCCCGCGCGGTGGCGCCGCGCCGCCTCGAGGTCGAGCGTGGCGACCAGCGCGCCGCTCTCCTCGCGGCCATGGTCGACGAGGAAATCGCCCCATTGGTCGCAGATGAAGCTGTGGCCGTAAAACGCCTGGCCGTGCTCCTCGCCGATGCGGTTGGCGCTGATCACCGGCACGCAGTTCGAGGCGGCATGGCCGAGCATCGCGCGGCGCCAGATGCGGCTGGTGTCGAAATCGGGGTCGTACGGCTCCGAGCCGATCGCGGTCGGATAGAACAGCGCCTCGGCGCCCATCAGCATCATCGCGCGCGCGCATTCCGGATACCACTGGTCCCAGCAGATGCCGACGCCGATCCGCGTCCCGGCGACGTCCCACACCTTGAACCCGGTGTTGCCCGGGCGGAAATAGAACTTCTCCTCATAGCCGGGGCCATCCGGGATGTGGCTCTTGCGGTAGACGCCGAGCACTTCGCCGTCGCTGTCGATCATCGCCAGGCTGTTGTAATGATGCGGCCCGTCGCGCTCGAAGAAGCTGGTCGGGATGGCGACCTTGAGCGACCTGGCCAGGCGCCGCATCGCGCGCACCGACGGGCTTTCGGCGAGCGGGCGGGCGAGCGCGAACAACGCCTCGTCCTCGACCGCGCAGAAATAGGGGCCGGCGAACAGCTCGGGCGGCAGGATGATGCGCGCGTCCTGCCGCGCCGCGTCCTCGACCAGCGCGGCGACCGCGGCGAGGTTGTCGGCTTCGTCGGGCGCGTTGAGCGCGAGCTGGAGCGCGGCGACGGTGATCCGGGTCATGACGCGAGGCGCCTACTTCTCGCGCAGCGCGAAGTCGACCTGGACCGAGACCCGGGTGAGCGTGGTTCCGGGGCGGATCGACGGCGGGGGCGGCGCGGCGACCGGCGCCGCCACTGCGTCGACCGCCATCGCCTGCTCGGCCACCGGGTAGTACGGCGGGGGATAGCCGCCGCCTTGGCCGCCGTCGCGGATCGTCAGGACGCGCGCGATCTCCATTCCGGCGGCGTCGGCATAAGCCTGCGCGCGGGTCCGCGCGGCGCGATAAGCGGCGATGTAAGCGCCGCGGTTGGCTTTCTCAGGATCGGCGATGCGCAGGCTCGGCCCGGCGAGGACGTTGGCGCCGGCCTCGGTCGCGCGAGTCACCGCCTCGCCCGCGCGGCTTGCCTCGCGCACCCGCACGCGCAGGATGTTGCTCGCCTGGTATTGGCCCTTGTTGGCGCCGTAGTCGATCTTCTGGAGCGAGAGATTGCGCGTCTGGGTATCCTTGGCGGCGACGCCGAGATCGGCGAGCGCGGCGACGATATCTTCGATCTTTTTGGTGTTGGCGGTCTGCGCGGCGCGCGCCTCGCGGGCGTAGCTGTTGACGCCGAGCTCGATGAACGCCTCGTCGGGCACCGCCTCGGCCTCGCCGCTGGCCGACAGCGAGAGCAGCGTCTCGTCATGGTCGACCCCGCGCGGATCGGGCGGGGTCTCGCCGCATCCGGCAAGCGAGAGCACGAATAGGGCAAGGGCAATCGTTCGCAACGGTCGGGTCTCCGATGACAGCGGGCGGGGGTGATCCTATCTTGGCTTGCAGCAAAAGCGAGCGAGGAAGAACGAATGGAACAGGCGATCGTTGCCGGCGGGTGCTTCTGGTGCACCGAAGCGGTGTTTCGCGACGTGATCGGGGTGAGCGGGGTCGAGAGCGGCTATATCGGCGGCGCCAACCCCAACCCGACTTACCAGGAGGTGTGCAGCGGGCGCACCGGGCACGCCGAGGCGATCCGGGTGACGTTCGATCCGGCGCTGCTCGCCTACGGCGACTTGCTCGACGTGTTCATGGCGACGCACGACCCGACCCAGCTCAACCGCCAGGGCAACGACGTCGGCACGCAGTATCGCTCGGCGATCTTTCCCTTGGACGACGCGCAGCGCGCCGAGGCGCAGGCCGCGATCGCGCGCGCGGACGCGGATCGCGGCGGCAAGGTGGTGACGACGATCGAGGGCCCGGCGACGTGGTATCCGGCCGAGAACTATCACCAGGAGTATTGGGAAGGCGACGGCCAGCGCAATCCCTATTGCCTCGCGACGATCCCGCCCAAGCTGCAGAAGCTGCGCAAGAGCTTCGCCAACCGCGTGAAAGCTTAGGCCGACATCCAGCGGGCGGCGAAGAAGCCGTCGATCCCGCCCGCCTCGGCGAGCCTTCCCGGGTCGGTGCGGAGCCAGCCTTCGGGGGTCGGGGTCAGGCCCGCGGGAAGCTCGTCGGCGCGGATCGGGTCGGATTGCAAGGCCTTGAACACCGAAGCCTGGGCTTCGCCCTCCTCGGGCTCGAGCGAGCACGTCGAGAACACCAGCCGGCCGCCGGGGGCGAGCCAGCCGGCCGAGCGCTCGAGCAGCGCGCGCTGAAGCTCGGCGAGCTCGGCGATTTGGGGCGTGCCGGTGCGATGAAGCACGTCGGGGTGGCGGCGGCAGGTCCCGGTGGCGGAGCACGGCGCGTCGAGCAGGACCGTGTCGAAGCGCTCGTCCGGCTCCCACGTCAGGGCATCGGCGGTGACGGTCGCGGCGTCGAGCCGCGCCCGCGCGAGGTTGGCGGCGAGCCGCTCGACCCGCCGCGCCGACTTGTCCAGCGCGGTCACGCTCCAGCCCGCGGCGGCGAGCTGGAGCGTCTTGCCGCCCGGCGCGGCGCAAAGATCGAGCGCGCTCCGGCCTTCGCCGGGGCCAAGCAGCCGCGCGGGCAGGCTCGCGGCCAGGTCCTGGACCCACCACGCGCCCTCGGCGAACCCCGCCAGCCGCTCGACCGCGCCCGCGCGCGCGACGCGGACATGGCCGGGCACCAGCGAGACGCCGGCCAATTCGGTCGCCCACCGCCCGATCTCGGACGGGTCGCGCAGCGTCAGGTCGAGCGG
The DNA here is from genome assembly GCA_035525735.1 of Novosphingobium sp. Lineage (GTDB taxonomy): Bacteria > Pseudomonadota > Alphaproteobacteria > Sphingomonadales > Sphingomonadaceae > Novosphingobium. Next base: position 447 of record DATLDS010000032.1, on the reverse strand, counting down.
CGGGGGCTCGGCGAGCGCCGCGGCGATGGCCTCGACGCGCTCGGGCCAGGCCATCGCCCACCTCGATAGTACCTCCGCGGGCAAGGTCGGCGACGACGGCAGCGTCACTCCGCGCTTGAGCAGCGTCGAGAACACCCCGTGAGCGAGGCGGCGCGGGCCGCCCGACAGCAGCGGCAACGCGGTGGCGAGCACCGCGTGCGGCGGCGTGCCGAGCCGCAGCGCTTGCGCGAGCATCAGCCGCAGCACGCTGCGCGGCTTGGCGTCGGGGACGAGCGGGGCCTGCGTCGTGCTGTCGATCAGGCGGTCGAGATCGGGCAGCCAGCGCAGCGCTTCGCTGACGATCGCCAGCGTCAGCGCGCGGTCCTCGCCCGCGGAAATCGGGCGCAGCGCGTTGGGCGCGGCCTGGTCGAGCGGCTCGCCGCGGCGCAGCACGGCGTCGAGCAGCTG
>DATLDS010000007.1:0-6535 GCA_035525735.1 Novosphingobium sp. | reverse complement strand
GGCGTCGGGCGCGGCGTCGTTGTCCATCACCAGGCTGACGTGCTCGAGGAAGTCGCCGAGCGTCTCGTACTCCTCCATCGCCCGCGCCAGCTCGGACAGGTTCTCGAGCCGGCCCGCGGCCTCGACGCTGCGCTCGGCCTGGAGCGCGGCGGTGTAGCCGCTCTCGTCGAGGATCGTGCGGACCAGTTCGGCCGGCGTCAGCGCCGCTACGCCCTCGCGCCAGCGCGCGAAATCGCCCATCAGCGCGAGCAGCGTGTTGCGGGCGCGGGCGGGGAGCTCGTCGCTGTCGCAGATTTCGAGCGCCGCGGCGGCGAGCGGGATTTGCCGCGCGCGGGCGTGGCGGTGGAGCTTTTCGAGCGTCTTGTCGCCGAGGCCGCGCTTGGGGGTGTTGTAGATGCGCTCGAACGCGAGGTCGTCGGCGGGCTGGGCGATGACCCGAAGGTACGCCAGGGCGTCGCGAATCTCGGCGCGTTCGTAAAAGCGAAAACCGCCGACTATCCGATAGTTGAGACCGATGGCTATGAAACGGTCTTCGAGCTCGCGGGTCTGGAACTGGGCGCGCACGAGGATCGCGATGTCGTTGAGGCTGACGCGGTCGCGCATCAGGCCTTCGGCTTCCTCGCCGACCCGGCGCGCTTCCTCGGGCCCGTCCCAGACGCCGATCACGCGGACCTTGTCGCCGCCGTTGGCCGCGGTCCACAGCGTCTTGCCGAGCCGCTCGCCGTTGGCCGCGATCAGCCCCGAGGCGGCGGCGAGGATGTCGGGGGTGGAGCGGTAGTTCTGCTCGAGCCGGACGACCTTGGCGCCAGGGAAATCCTTGTCGAACCGCAGGATGTTGGCGACTTCTGCGCCGCGCCATGAATAGATCGACTGGTCGTCGTCGCCCACCACGCAAAGGTTCTTGCGCTCCTGCGCGAGCAGCCGCAGCCACAGATACTGGACCGCGTTGGTGTCCTGGTACTCGTCGACCATGATGTACTTGAAGCGCTGCTGCCAGCTCGCGAGCACCTCGCGCTCGCGGCGGAAGATATTTAGCATGTGCAGCGTGAGGTCCCCGAAGTCGCAGGCGTTGAGCGCCTTCAGTCGGTCCTGATAGAGCTGGTAGAACTGCCGGCCCTTGCCGTTGGCGTATGCCTCGTTCTCGACCGCGTCCAAGTCGGCGGGGTTGAGCCCGCGGTTTTTCCAGCGGTCGATCAGTCCGGCGAGCTGGCGCGCCGGCCAGCGCTTCTCGTCGAGGTCGGCCGCCGAGATCAGTTGCTTGAGCAGCCGCAACTGGTCGTCGGTGTCGATGATCGTGTAGTTCGATTGCAGGCCCACGAGCTCGGCGTGGCGGCGCAGCATCTTGGCGGCGATCGCGTGGAACGTGCCGAGCCACGGCATGCCCTCGACCGCCGGGCCGATCAGCTGGCCGACGCGGTGGCGCATCTCGCGCGCGGCCTTGTTGGTGAAGGTGACGCAGAGGATCTCGCTCGGCCAGGCGCGGCGCGACCAGACGAGGTGTGCCAAACGCGCGGTCAGCGCCGCGGTCTTGCCGGTGCCCGCGCCGGCGAGCATCAGCACCGGCCCCTCGGTCGCCAGCACCGCCTCGGTCTGCGGCGGATTGAGCCCGGCGAGGTAGGGCGGGGGTGCCTCCGAGGACGGTTGGGGCAGGCTGGCGGGGGCGTCGCTCACGCGCGAACAGCTAGGGAACGAAGCCCCTTGGCGCAAGCGCGCCGGGGAACCATCGCGGGCGCTTCGCGTAATTCCTCACAGACCGACGGAATCGAGCTTCAAGGAGACCTTCCCATGCGCATCCTCCCCCTGACCGGAGCGCTGGCCCTCGTCCTAGCTGCCGCGCCCGGCGCGCTGAGCGCGCAGGATTCGATGTGGACCGCCGAGCAAGCGGCCGACATGGCCAGCTGGCCCGATAGCCAGCAGGCCTCGTTCAAGACATGGCCGATGGACTACCAGATGTATTACTGGACGCTGACCCCGACCCAGCGGACCGGCTATTGGCGGTTGACCAACGAGCAGCGCGCGCAGCTCGCCGCGCTGACGCCCGAGCAGCGGCTCGCCGCGTGGACCTCGATCGAGGCGCAAATGGCGGGGATGGCGGACACCACCGCCAGCGTCGGGACCACCGTCGCCACCACGACGCCGGGGACGATGGACACCCCGCAAGTCACCACGGTGGTCACCACCACGGGCAACATGACCCCGCCGCCGGCCGAGGCCATGAACAAGGCCTATCCGATCTGCAGCCGCACGGTCACCGACAGTTGCCAGAACCCCGGCGAGGGCGGCGCCCCGGGGCGCAGCCGCGCGCTCAAGTACTGGCCGGGCAAGCCCGCCAGCGAGGGCGGCCGCTAAAGCGAATAAGACGAGCCCTCAACGGGTCGCAGGAAGGGCGTCGGGCAACCGGCGCCCTTTTTTCGTCTCAGCCGGGCGCGAGCAGCGTGAGCCGAGCCTTGCCGACGCGGCGCTCGGCTTGCGGGACGAGGCCCTTGACCCGCGGCGTCTCGGTCGAGCCCGTCTCGAGGCTGACCCAGCTCGCCGGTCCGATCCAGCCCAAGCGGAGCAGCTTGTCGAGCGCGACCTCGCCCGCACCGCTGGCGTAAGGCGGGTCGAACAACAGCAGGTCGAGCGGCGCGCGCGCGGGGCCGAGCGCGAGCACCGATTGCGCGCGGACATCGGCGCGGGCCCGCGCGTCGAGCGCGGCGACGTTGGCGCGCAGCGCGCGCAACGCGGCCGCGTCCTGCTCGACGAACAGGCACGAGGCGGCGCCGCGCGACAACGCCTCGAGCCCGAGCGCGCCCGACCCGGCGAAGAAGTCGCCGACCGTCAGGCCCTCGAACGCACCGAGCCGGCTCGCCAGCATCGAGAACAGCGTCTCGCGGGTGCGGTCGGCGGTGGGGCGGGTGGTTTCGCCAGGCGGTGCGGTCACCCGCCGCCCGCGCCATTCGCCGGCGATTATCCTCAACGGCGCGATCCTCCGCCCTTGGGGGAGGTGGCAGGCGCGGCGCGCCTGACGGAGGGGGGACTTTGCGAGCGCGACGTTTGGGGCGAACCCCTTCCGTCAGCCTTGCGGCTGCCACCTCCCCCAGGGGGGGAGGATCCCAATGTCGCCATCATCCGCTCGACGTCCTTCGCCGCCAGCTCGACCGCGGCGCCGCGCGGCAGATCGCCCAGCGCGAACGGGCCGTAGCCGACGCGGATCAGGCGGCTGACCTTGAGCCCGAGGTGCTCGAGGACGCGGCGGACCTCGCGGTTCTTGCCCTCGGTGAGCGTCAGCACGACCCACTGGTTGCGCCCGGTGCGGCGCTCGAGGTCGGCCTCGATCCGGCCGTAGCGGACGCCTTCGATCGTCACGCCCTCGATCAGCGTCTCGAGCTGCGCCTGGCTCACCGCGCCGAAGGTGCGCGCGCGATAAGTGCGCGGGACGCCGCTCGACGGCAGCTCCATCGAGCGTTTCAATTCGCCGTCGTTGGTCAGCAGCAGCAGGCCCTCGGTGCTGAAATCGAGGCGTCCAACGGGCATCACCCGCGGCGAGCCCTTGGGCAGCGCGTTGCGCAGCGCGGTGTAGATCGTCGGACGGCCGGAAAAGTCGCGCTCGGCGGTGAGCAGCCCGGCGGGCTTGTGGAACGCGAACAACCGCGACGCTTCCGCGGATGCCACCGGCTGGTCGTCGACGGTGACGCCCGCGAGCGTCTCGAGCACGGTGGCCGGCGTGGTCAGCTCCTCGCCGTGGCGCTTGACCCGGCCCTCGGCGATCATCCGCTCGACCTCGCGCCGGCTGGCGACGCCCGCGCGCGCAAGCAGCTTGGCGATGCGTTCGCCGGTTCGAGCGCCGGTGGTGGGATTTTCGGGCATTTGGAGCCCGTAGCCTCAAATCAGTGGTTGCCCAACTGCTCGCACAAGATCTCGTGGAATCGCGCGATGCCGCCTTCGAGCGTGCCGAGCGTGAGCTGAGGCACCGCGCCGGTCGAAAGGCCCTGCTGGCCGAGCGCGGCGGCGCGGAAGTCTTCGCCGCCAAACACCCCGCCGTCGAGCAGCTCCCAGCTGCGCTGCCAGTGGTCGCGCGCTTTTTCGGTGGCCGGCGCCTCGGGGATCAGCATGAAGTCCTCGACCCACGTGCGGTCGTGCGCCTGCGGCATCAACGTCATCACGTTGATGTAATCGGGACTGACCACGATCACGGTGCCGGGGAACAGCTGGTACGCGAAGGTGCCGACGCGGCGCAGCGCCTCCATGTCGCCGAGGTCGACGCCCTCGACCTCGGCCGCGCGGCCCACCAACGAACGCTGGTGCGGGCCGATGCGGTCGCCGACCGAGACCCCGTCCTTGAAGAACGGCCCGATCGTCGCGGCGTGGAGGCGCAGCACGTGGTAGCTCTCGAGGAACGCGTCCATGATCAGCTTCCAGTTCGCCGCAACGTCGTGCGTGCGCCGCGCGAACAAGTGCAGGTGCCGCGTCCCGAACGCGTCGAAGTCCTCGCCCAGCGTGCACGCGTCGGCGAAATCGGCGCCCTCTTCGGGAGCGAACCAGATCAGTCCGCCGGCTTCGGCGCTGGGCAGCTCGCGCAAGCGAATCGAGCTCTTGTCGAGCCCCGGGAAGGTGTCGGGACGCGGCAGCGCGAGGAGCCGCCCGTCGAGGCCGTAAGTCCACGCGTGATAGGGGCAGACCAGCCGCTTGCCGCACTGGACCTCGCCGCCCTCGACCAGCCGGGTGCCGCGATGCTGGCAGACGTTGAGGAACACGCGTGCGACGCCCGCGCCGTCGCGGGTGACCAGCAGCGGGCGCCCGGTGCCGTCGTGCGGCACCGCCATGCCCGGATCGGGCAGCAGCGCCGACGGAGCGAGCACTTGCGGCAACCGGTCAAACAACGCGGCCTTCTCGCGCGCCCACCACGCCGGGTCGGTGTAAACGCTCGCCGGAACGTGCGCGATCGCGCCGTCGGCGCGGGTCTCGCCCGCGGCGATACGGTGCGCGAGCGCGAGCTGGCCTTCGGTGGGGCGGGGCGAGGGGCGTAGCGTTGTGGAGATGTTCATCAGAGGCTTCCATAACGGGGCCAACGAGTGCAACTCTCCCACATAAGGGTCGAGGAGGGAAGATGGCGGACGCGGTGGCGGCAACGGCTCAGGGAGAGCCAGTCAGGCCCAAAGGGCTGCGGCTGCTCGCCGCCGCCTTCACCAATCGCAAGACCGGGATCATGCTCGTGCTCGGCATGGCCGCCGGGCTGCCTTACGCGCTGCTGCTCGGCACGCTGTACGCCTGGCTCGGCGAGGCGGGAGTCGATCTCGAGACGATGGGCGTGTTCAGCCTGATCGGGCTGGCTTACGCGTTCAAGTTCCTGTGGTCGCCGGTGGTCGACAAGGCGCGGCTGCCGGGGCTGTGGCGCCTGGGCAAGCGGCGCGGCTGGCTGGTGCCGATCCAGGCATTGGTCGGATTGTCGCTGATCACGCTGTCGGCGCTCGATCCCAAGACCTCGCTCGGGATGTTCTCGCTGCTCGCGGGGCTCGCCGCGTTCGCCAGCGCGACGCAGGACATCGTCATCGACGCGTGGCGTGTCGAGGTGGCCGACGAGGTCGCGACGCTCGACCTGCTGAGCGCGGTGTACCAGCTCGGCTACCGGCTCGCCGCGCTCGCCGGGGGCGCGCTGGCGCTGATCATGGCGGCGCGGATCGGCTGGCCGGCGGTGTTCTTCTGGATGGGCGTGTTCATGCTGTTCGCGATGCTCGCGAGCTGGTTCGCGCCCGACACCCAATGGGCGCGCGGCGCGGCGCTCGAAGGCGACGCCAGCGGACTGCCGCTCAAGGTCCGCGCGATCGCGCTGGCGATCGTCGGGACGCTGTGGGGCTGGGCGCTGATCACGGTGATCGTGTTCATGGTTCGCTCGCTCGGCGCGGCGCCCGCCGACCGCCCCGACGCCACCGAGTTCATCAAGTTCTACGGCCCGCTGATCGTGATCGCGACGGTGGTGGTCCCGGCGATCGTCGCCGCGCTGCTCGACAAGTGGCGCCGCGAGGGACGTTACGAGGCCGGCGACGACGCGCGCGAGGAGCGCCGGATGGGCGCGCTCGATCACGCCTATCGCGCGCTGGTGGAGCCGCTGTCGGAGCTCGTCGGGCGGCTGCGCTGGGCGGCGGTGCTCGTGCTAGCGATCATCCTCACTTACCGGCTGACCGACAGCGTGTGGGGCCCGTTCGCGCTGCCGTTCTACTTGCAGGAATTGCACTACACCAACGACGAGGTGGCGATCGCCAGCAAGTTCTTCGGCGTCGGCATGACGATGGCGGGGATTGCGCTCGGCGCGGTCAGCTTCGCCACGATCGGGCGGATGGCGACGCTCGTGTTCGCCGCGCTGATCGCCGCCGCAAGCAACCTGCTTTACGCCGACCTCGCGCTCGGCGGCGCGGGGCTCGACGCGTTCGGTCACGGCAGCGGATTCTACTGGCTCACCTCGCAATTCGGCGCCGACGATCGGTTCTCGCGATTGCTCCTGGCGATCACCGGCGAGAACCTCGCGGGCGGTTTCGCGGGGGCGGCGTTCGTCGCC
>DATLDS010000005.1:0-7912 GCA_035525735.1 Novosphingobium sp. | reverse complement strand
GGCCGCTCCCGCCGACGCTAGCGCCGGCGAAGAGCCGATCGTCACCGAGATCGTCGTCGTCGCGACGCGCCTTCCCGGCGAGGTCGAGACCGACCAGCCGCCCATCGTCACGCTCGACGAGGCCGAGATCGCCTCGTACGGCGCCGGAAGCTTGTCCGACCTGCTGACCGCGCTCGCCCCGCAGACCGGCTCGGGCCGTGGGCGCGGCGGCGGGCCGGTGGTGCTGCTCAACGGTCAGCGCATCTCGGGCTTTCGCGAGCTACGCAACTTCCCTCCCGAGGCGATACGCAAGGTCGAGGTGCTGCCCGAGGAAGTCGCGCTGCAATACGGCTTCCGCCCCGACCAGCGCGTGGTCAACTTCATCCTCAAGGAGAATTTCTCCGCGGTCACCACCGAGGTCGAGCTCGGCGCGCCGGGCGGCGGAGGGTTCGCCACCGGCGCGCTCGAAGCCTCGCTGGTCAACATCGCGGGCAAGTCGCGGACCAACGTCACCGGCACGATCGCAGACGCGAGCCCGTTGACCGAAGCCGAGCGCGGGATCGTCCAGCCCGCCGTGAGCGCTCCGGGCGTGGCGGGCGATCCCGACCCGGCCCAATTCCGCACGCTGCTCGCCGACACGCGCTCGATCGGGGTCAACGCGACGTTCGCGCGGCCGCTGAGCAAGGCGACCTCGCTCTCGCTCAACGGTGCGCTCGACAAAGCGGTCAGCACCTCGCGCTTCGGGCTCAACGGCGTCACGCTGACCGCGCCCGGCGGCTCGGTGGTGGGCCGCAACCTGCTGTTCCCCGATCCGCTCGAGCGCGCCGGCGAGACCGTCACCGCGGGGCTCGGCGCGGCGATCAATTCGCGGATCGGCGACTGGCGGATCGCCGCGACGGGCGACTACAGCCACGTCGAAAGCGACACCCGGACCGATCGCCGTGCCGACGCAAGCGCGTTGCAGGCGGCGGTCGCGGCCGGACTGCTGAGCTCGACCGGGCCGCTCCCGACCGGCGCCATCGTCACGTTCGCGCCCGACCGCGCCGACACCCGCACCGACACCGCGACCAGCCTGGTCACGCTGAGCGGCCGACCGTTCCGCTTGCCCGCGGGCGAGGTCGGTTTCACCGCCAAGGCAGGCGCCGCCTATCGCGCGATCGAGAGCGAAGATACCCGCCGGCTCGGCGCGCCGACCGACCTCAACCGCAGCTCGGTCTCGGGCGGGTTCAACCTCGACGTGCCGATCGCCAGCCGGCGCGAGGAAGCGCTCGACGCGATCGGCGACTTGTCGGCCAATTTCAACGCCGACGTTGAGCACCTGTCGGACTTCGGCAGCTTGATCGGTTACGGCGCCGGACTGACCTGGAAGCCGACCGAGAAGCTGTCGCTGACCGCCAGCTACATCGCCAAGGAAGCCGCGCCGGGCCTCAGCGACCTCGGCGGCGCAGTGATCGTGACGCCCAACGTCACCGTGTTCGATTTCACCCGCGGCGAGACGGTGCTGGCCAGCGTGATCACCGGCGGCAACCCCAACCTAGTCAAGGAGCGCCAGCGCGACTGGAAGTTCGGGCTCAACTGGGAGCTGCCGTTCCTCGACAACGCCAATTTGATCGCCGAATACTTCCGCAATCGCTCGTTCGACACAACCAACGGCTTTCCGTTGCTCACCCCCGCGATCGAGGCAGCGTTTCCCGGGCGGGTGACGCGCGACGCGGGCGGGCGCCTGATCGCGATCGACCAGCGCCCGGTGACGTTCGCCGAGGAGCGCGGCGAGCGGCTGCGTTACGGCGTCAACCTCGGCGGCAGCTTCGGCAAGCCCGATCCCAACGCCCGGCGCGGACCGTTCGCGGGGGCGCGCGGAGGCGGCGGGCGCGGCGAGGGCGGCCCTCGCGCCGGCGGCCCGCGCGGGCAGGGCGGCGGACGACCCGGCGGCTTCGGCGGTGGCGGCCGAGGCGGTCAGGGCGGCGGCTTCGGTGGGGCAGGCGACGGCCGCGGGCGCTGGAATGTGTCGCTTTATCACACGATCCGGTTCGAGGAATCGGTGCTGATCGCCGACAACCTCCCGCGGCTCGACTTGCTCGACGGCGACGCGATCTCAGGCGGGGGCGTCGCGCGCCACGCGCTCGAGCTCGAAGGCGGCGGATTCTATCGCGGCTTCGGCGTGCGCCTTGCCGGCAGCTACACCGGCGGCACGCATATCGACGGCAGCACGGTCACCGGCTCGAGCCCGCTCGACTTCCACCCGATCGCCAAGTTCGACTTGCGGCTGTTCGCCGATCTCGGCCAGCGCAAAGGCCTGGTCGAGGCGGTGCCGTTCCTCAAGAGCAGCCGGCTGTCGCTGCGCGTCGACAACCTGCTCGACGCACAGCAGCGCGTGACGGACGTCAACGGCGCGGTGCCGCTACGCTACCAGCCGGGATTTCTCGACCCGCGCGGGCGGTTCTTCGAGATCGAGTTCAGGAAGCAGTTCTAGGTAAAGGGAACAGCAGCGCCTTGAGGCCCCTGGCCTTGAACGGCGCCCACTTGCCTTCGGCCTGAGCGAGCCGGTCGGCGATCACCAGCATCACCGAGGGGTTGACCCCCAGTCCGACGTGGCTGGCGTAGACTTCGACGTTCTCGCGGCCCTTGCCCGCGGGCTGGAGCGAGCCGCGCCAGGCGACCACGCCGTCGGTCCTGGTGTAGACCGAGGTCGAGGGCACCGGCGGCGGGGAGTCGATGCGGCGGAAGCGGCCGTCGCGCTCGGGCTCGGTGACCTTGCCGTTGAACGCCTCGAACAGCTTGCTCGCGTTCGAATAGCCGCGGTCCGACTTGAGCGGGCTGCCGAGCGAGATCACTTGGCGGACCATCTCGGGATGGAGCTTGGCGAGCTCGCGCGCGAGCAGGCCGCCCAAGCTCCACCCGACGATCGAGACCTTGCGGCCGGTGCGCTCGTAAAGCGTGCGCAGGCAGTCGCTCATCGCGGCGACGCGGGCGTTGTCGATACGGATGTTGCGGCCGAGATCCCAGCCCATCACGTCGTAGCCCAAGTCGGTGAGCAGCGAGCGCATCGGCGCGGTCGAGGTGTCCGACGCCATGAAGCCGGGAAGGACAAGCACCCCATGGCCGTCGCCGCGCGGCAGCAATCGCATCAGCGGGCGCCAGGCGATGAACGCGGCGAGCTCGCCCAGCGCGCGCGGCGCCTCGGCCAGCGCGAGCCAGTTCGAAGGCGGGCGGGCGGGGCGGCGGGGTTGGTCCATCGTCGCGGCAGCGGCCATCATGCGTTCGCTTTCGTCGGTTTACGCCGCACAGGCTTCGCGGCGGTGCGTTTCGAGGAAGAACCCTTGGTGCCCGACTTCGTGCCGCGCTGCGGCGAAGTTTTCGCTGCGGGTGCGAGCGACAGCTCGGTTTTCTGTTTGGAAATCTCGACCGGGGCCGCCTTCGCGGCCGCGAGCAGCGCCTCGAAGCTGTGCTGGATGCACTGCGCGTAGAACTCGGGGTCGGGCATCAGGTCGCGGTCGGCGGTGAAGGCGATCGTCGCCTCGTCGACATAGCTCTGGACGACGTGGCCGAGCCCCATCCCGTCGGTCAGGCAGACCAGCCCCATCATCGATTCGAGCCGCGCGCCGGCCGAATAGATCGGCACCGGCGGGCCGGGAACGTTGGTCACCACCGTGTTGACCGCCGGATTGAGCCGATTGGCGAGGCCGAGCCGGGTGTAGAGCTGCGCGCCCAGCGCCATGTACAGCGCCGGGCTGACCTTGCTGATCTCGGTCATGTTGCGCGCGCCGAGCGCCTCGGTCATCGCCTTGGAGTTCATCGTCTTCGAATGGACGTAGCGCAGTCGCTCGGCCGGATCGTCGATGTGCGTGCCGAGTTGGACGATCATCGCCGCGACCTGGTTGCCCATGTCGCCCTTTTCCTCGCCCGAGCGGACCGAGATCGGGGCCATTGCGGTGAGCGACTTGTCGGGCAGGTCTTTCTTCGAAAGCAGATACTTGCGCAGCGCTCCTCCGACGATGGTGAGGAACACGTCGTTGACCTTGGCACCCGGCGAGAGCACGCGGATCGCCTTGATGTCGGCGAGCGCGACGCTGCGCCCCTCGACCACCCGGTGCGGCGAGATCGCGACGTTGAAGCGCGTCTTGGGCGCGACCATGTCGGCGCCCATCTCGAGGTCCTTGCCGATCACCCCCTGGACGACCTTGGCGAGCCCCGGCACCGCGCGCGCCGCGGCTTCGGCCTGCTTCCACGGGTTGCGGATCGCGTTGATCCACGAGCGCGCGAGCAGCTCGAGCGGCGGCGGGACCTTCTCGGGCTGCCAGGTATCGGGCGCGTTGGGCGGCGCGGTGGTCGGATCGAGCGTGTGGAGCGCCTCCATCAGGTCGATCCCGCTCATCCCGTCGATCGCGGCGTGGTGAACCTTGGAGACCATCGCATAGCTGCCCGGCGGCACCCCCGGCACCTTGTTGAGTCCCTCGATCACCGTGAACTCCCACGGCGGGCGGGTGAGGTCGAGCGGGCGCGAGAAGATCCGCGCCGCCTGGATACACAACTGGCGCCAGTCGCCCGGCTCGGGCAGCGCGATGTGGCGAACGTGGTATTCGAGGTCGAAGTCGGGGTCCTCGATCCAATAGGGATAGTCGAGGTCGAACGGCACGCGCACCAGCCGCTCGCGCACCGTCTTGGACAGCGGCAGGCGGCTCTCGAAGAAGCTCAGGATGTCCTTGAAGCGGACGAACCCGCCGGGCGCGGTCGACGGATCGTAGATCAGGATCGAGCCGATGTGCATCGGCGAATTGCGCGTCTCGAGCGCGACGAACGAGGTGTCCATCCCCTGGAGCTGGCGCAAAGGCATCTCTCCCGCGGCGGCCGGCGCCGTCCATCGCGGCGCGGGTCGTTGACGCAGGGGTATCATATGGCGGATTCGCGTCAACCGCCCTATCTGACCGCGATGCCCAGAGCCGACCGCCCCGATCTGCCCACCTCGAGCGCGCGCTTCAACGAGGACCGCGCGACGTATGCCGTGAAGGGCGAGGGCCAGCCCGACCTTGAGGCGGGCGTCGCCGCGATCCGCGAGGTGGTGCGCACGCTCAAGCCCACCCCCGGCGTCTACCGCATGAACGACGCGCGCGGCGACGTGCTTTATGTCGGCAAGGCGCGCGTGCTCCGCAACCGCGTCGCCAACTACATCCAGGTCGACCGCTTGCCGGTTCGGCTCAAGCGGATGGTCAGCCAGACGCGCAACCTGACGATCGTCACCACCAATTCGGAAGCCGAAGCGCTGCTGCTCGAGGCGCAGCTGATCAAGCGCTATCGCCCGGCGTACAACGTGCTGCTGCGCGACGACAAGAGCTTCCCGTTCATCCTGATTCGCGCCGATCACGCGTTCCCGCGGATCATGAAGCACCGCGGCGCGCGGCGGGCGAAGGGCGACTACTACGGTCCGTTCGCGAGCGCCGGATCGGTCAATACCACGATTAACGCGCTTCAGAAGCTGTTCCTGCTAAGAAGCTGCAACGACGGGTTTTTCTCGCGCCGAGATCGGCCTTGCCTGCTCTATCAGATCAAGCGCTGCTCGGCGCCGTGCGTCGGGCGGATCGACGAGGCCGGCTACGCCGAGCTGGTCGGGGAGGCGCGCGACTTTCTCGGCGGCAAGTCGGGCGCGGTCCAGGCCAAGATCAAGGTCCAGATGGACGAGGCGGCGCACGCGCTCGACTTCGAGCGCGCGGCGATGCTGCGCGACCGACTGCGCGCGGCGACGTTCATCCAGGGCAGCCAGGCGATCAACGCCGAGGGCGTGGGCAACGCCGACGTGTTCGCGCTCGCCGCCAAGGGCGGGCAGATCGGCATCCAGGCGTTCTTCATCCGCGGCGGGCAGAACTGGGGCCACCGCGCGTTCTTCCCCAGCCATACCGAGGAGCTGGAGCCCGAGGACGTGATGGTCAGCTTCCTCGCCCAATTCTACGAGGAAGTTCCGCCGCCGCGGTGCATCCTGGTCGACCGCGCGCTGCCCGAAGGCGAGCTGCTCGCCGAAGCGTTGCGCGAGGCGGCGGGTGGGCGGGTCGAGCTGTCGGTGCCGCAGCGCGGCGACCGCCGGCGGCTGATCGCGCAAGCCCAGCGCAACGCGGTCGAGGCGCTCGAGCGCCGCCTCGCCGAGACCAGCACACAGGCGCGAACGCTTCGCGAAACCGCCGAGTTCTTCGAGCTCGGCGAAGCCCCGCGGCGGATCGAAATCTACGACAACAGCCACATCATGGGCACCGGCGCGGTCGGCGCGATGGTCGTCGCCGGGCCCGAGGGCTTCCTCAAGGGCCAATACCGCAAGTTCAACATCAAGCGCCCCGAGACTGCGCCGGGCGACGACTTCGCGATGATGCGCGAGGTGATGGCGCGCCGCTTCGGCCGCGCCCAGACCGAGGACCCGGATCGTCAATCCGGCACCTGGCCCGACCTCGTCCTGATCGACGGGGGCAAGGGCCAGATGAGCGCGGTGCGCGAGACGCTCGAGGAGCTGGGGATCGAGGACGTGTCGCTGGTCGCGGTGTCGAAGGGCCCCGACCGCAACGCCGGGCGCGAAGTGTTCCATTTCCCCGACGGCCGCGAGAAGACGCTGCCGCTCAACTCGCCCGTGCTGTTCTACCTCCAGCGGCTGCGCGACGAGGCGCACCGCTTCGCGATCGGCGCGCATCGCGACAAGCGCAGCCGCGCGATCACCGCCTCGCCGCTCGACGAGATCGCGGGGATCGGCCCGGCGCGGAAACGCGCGCTGCTGCTCCACTTCGGCACGGCCGGCAAGGTCCGCGCCGCGTCGCTCGAGGACTTGCAGCGCGCGCCGGGGGTAAGCGCGGCGGTGGCGCGGACGATCTATGACTTTTATCACCCCTCGGGGTGACCTCCGGCGATAGAGCCGGCTGGATGAGAGGATGGGCGATCGCACTTGTCGCGCTGGCTGCGCCGGACATCGCCGCCGCGCAGGCCGTCGCGGTCAAGCTCGAGTGGATCGGCAACGACGCTTCCGGCGGGGTGCTCGCCGGCAAGATCCGCGAGCGGATCCGCGGCTCGGCCGACAAGCGCGAGGCGCTCGAGCGGAGCGCCGGCCCAAACGAGGGATTGTCGGTCATCCTCCAGACGCTCGACCCGGCGGTCGAGTGGCAGGACGGGATCGCGGCGCAAAGCCGGATCACGGTCTATTCGCTGACGATCAACCGGCGCCGCTCCGGCGCGAGCGACGACGCCTTCGCCGGCGCCGCGCTCGGCTATTGCGCGCAGGCCGACCTGGCGAGCTGCGCCGGCGAGATCGTCGAGGCGATCGACGAACAGATCGCCAGGCGCGGTTGAGCTAGCCTTTCGGCTTGGCGCGGCGGATCATCCCTTCCTGCGCGACGCTGGCGACCAGGCGTCCGTCCTGCGCGAAGATCGAGCCGCGGTTGAACCCGCGCCCCCGCCCGCTCCACGGGCTGTCGGTGGCGTAAAGCAACCATTCGTCGGCCCGAAAATCGTCGTGGTACCAGATCGCGTGATCGAGGCTCGCGCTGACGATCTCGCCTCGGCTCCAGCTCAGCCCATGCGGCAGCGCGCAGGTGCCGAGCAGCCCCATGTCGCTGGCGAAGGCGAGCACCGCGCGGTGGACCCGCGGGTCGTCGGGCAGCGGCGCGACGGTGCGGAACCAGGTGTGGAGCAGCGGCGGCGCGGGCGTCGCGTTCATCCAGTGCATCCCCTCGACCGCGCGCAGCTCGATCGGGCGCGGCTGGAGGAACAAGTGGCGCTGCCCCTCGGCCGCCTGGCTGGCATACTGCTTCCTGAGATCGGCGTGCGAGGGCAGCGTCTCGGGGCCGGGCACGTCGGGCATCGTCGGGAGCTGGTGCTCTAACCCCGCCTCGCGCTTGTGGAACGAGGCGGTGAGGTTGAGGATCGGGCGGCCTTGCTGGCTCGCCACCACCCGGCGGTTGGAAAA
>DATLDS010000164.1:0-6143 GCA_035525735.1 Novosphingobium sp. | reverse complement strand
GCGCAGGCGCACGCCGCCGCGATGCTCGAGGCGGGCGCGGGAATCATCGACGTCGGCGGCGAATCGACGCGGCCCGGCGCGGCGGCGGTGTGGGAAGGCGACGAGCTCAAACGCGTCGTTCCGGCGATCGAGCGGCTCGCGGGGAGCGGCGCGGCGATCAGCATCGACAGCCGCCGCGCCAGCGTGATCGAGGCCGCGCTCGCCGCGGGCGCACACATCGTCAACGATGTCTCGGCGTTGCGCCACGATCCACGCAGCCTCGAGCTGGTCGCGAGATCGAATGCGCCTGTCGTGCTGATGCACGCGCCCGGCGGGTCTGACGATCTCCACGCCGGCGCGCGCTATGCCGACGTCGTGCTCGATGTGTTCGACTGGCTCGCCGAACGCCGTGATGCGGCGATCGCGGCGGGGATCGACCGCGCCAAGATCGTGCTCGATCCCGGCATCGGGTTCGGGAAGAGCGTCGCTGACAACCTTGCCCTGATCAATGCGCTGCCGCTGTTCCATGCGCTCGGCCAGCCGCTGATGGTCGGCGCCAGCCGCAAGCGGATGATCGGCGCGCTGTCGCTCGAGGCGCCCGCGCATCAGCGGCTCGGCGGCAGCCTGGCGCTGGCGGTCAAGGCGATGGACGCGGGGGCCCAGCTGCTGCGCGTTCATGACGTCGCCGAGACGGTCCAGGCGGCGCGCGTCTGGCGGGGCTTGCGCGACGCGGCGCTGACCGATTTCTCGCAGGAAGCTCCATCCGGTTAGGACGGCTTAAACCAAATCGCTTTACAGCCGGGCAGGGATAAACGGGCTTTCGTTCTCCGGCCCGGGCGAGTTGATGAAGCGATGGCGGTGGCACGACTTTTCCAAGGCTTGACCGGGCGCTCGAGCGGTGCGGCGACGCCCGCCGATTACGGCGGGGTCAAGGTGATCGGACCGACCGACCAGGCTCGCCGGCTCGAAGTGCTCGACGATTTCGAGCGCGCCGGGATCGGCTGGCTGTGGGCCACAGACGGCGACGGCCGCCTGATCTACATTTCCGAGAACGCGGCCGAGAAGCTCGCCAAGCCGATCGAGGAGCTGCTCGCGCAGCCGCTCGTCGCCTTGTTCGAAACCGATCCCGACAACGCCGAGAAGTCCGAGCGCCCGCTCAACTTTCAGCTCAGCGCGCGCAACAAGATCGTCGACACCACGGTGCGGATCGCGCTGGGCAAGGCCAAGCACGAGGGCCGCCAGACCTGGTGGTCGATCTCGGGCCATCCCAAGTTCGACGCCGGCGGCAAGTTCCAGGGCTATCGCGGCAGCGCCAAGGACATCACGGTCGAATACGAGCGCAAGCTCGAGGATTCGCGGCTGGCCGAATTCGATTCGCTCACCGGCCTCGCCAACCGCCACCGGATGAACCGCAAGCTCGAGGGCACGCTGGCCGCGTTCAAGTCGGCCAAGCGCGCCTGCGCGCTGATGATGCTCGACCTCGACCGCTTCAAGCAGGTCAACGACACGCTCGGCCACCAGGCCGGCGACGACCTGCTCAAGCAGGTCGCGCAGCGGCTCGAACGGGTGATCGGCGAGCGCGGTGAGATCGGCCGGCTCGGCGGCGACGAGTTCCAGGTGATCCTGCCCGACCTCGACGACCGCGGAAAGCTGGGCGAGCTCGCCGCCAAGATCATCCAGATCGTCTCGCAGCCTTACGCGATCGGTGACGACCGGGCGATTATCGGCACCTCGGTGGGGATCGCGGTCGCGCCCTACGACGGGGTCGAGAAGGACGACATCATCCGCGCCTCCGACCTCGCGCTCTATGCCGCCAAGAACGGCGGTCGCGGCGCATTCCGGTTCTATTCGTCGGACCTCAAGGACGAGGCCGAGGAGCGCCAGCTGATCGAGGACGACTTGCGCGAGGCGCTCGCCGCCGACGAGCTCGCGCTGCACTATCAGCCAGTCGTGCGCGCCAGCGACAACATGGTGGTCGGGTTCGAGGCGCTGATGCGCTGGGATCACCCCGAGCGCGGCCCGGTCGGGCCCAACGTGTTCATCCCGATCGCCGAGGATTCGAGCCTCATCAACAGTCTCGGCGAATGGGCTCTGCGCCGCGCCTGCGAGGACGCGCTGAGCTGGCCGACGACGGTGCGCGTCGCGGTCAACGTCTCGGCGGTGCAGTTCGCCACCGCCGGGTTCGTCGGGATCGTCACCAACACGCTCGCCGCCACGGGGCTCGACCCCAACCGGCTCGAGCTCGAGCTTACCGAGAGCGTGTTCATGGGCGACAGCGAAGTCACCGACGAGACCTTCCGGATGCTCAAGGATCTTGGCGTGCGCCTCGCGCTCGACGATTTCGGCACCGGCTATTCGTCGCTGAGCTATCTGCGCTCGGCGCCGTTCGACAAGATCAAGGTCGACAAGAGCTTCGTCGATACCTGCACCCAGAAGGACCAGAACAGCGCCAAGATCATCGCCGCGATCATCGGCTTGTCCGATGCGCTGGGGATGGACACCACGGTGGAGGGCGTCGAGGCGTTCGACCAGCTCGCGCTTGTGCGCGAAAAGGGCGCCAAGCTGATCCAGGGCTGGATCTACTCCAAGGCGCTGCCGCTCGACGAGGTGCTCGAGCGGATCGGTTCGAACGACTTCAAGATCGAGCCCGCCGGACCCGATCGTCACCGCTCCGAGCGCCGCTCGATGTTCCGCCGCATCGGCATCATCCACGAGGATCACCGCTACGAAGCGCTGATCCGCAACCTGTCCAAATCGGGCGCGATGATCGAAGGGCTGGTGGGCGTGCCCGTCGGCACTGGCCTGGTGCTCGATCTAGGCGCGGGGCAGCTCGCGGTATGCACGGTGAGCCACTCGCAGGACGCCAACATCGGAGTCGAGTTCGAGAGCTCGCTGGTCAGCGACGGGGCGGGCGGGCTGTGCACCCGGCACCGCGTTTCGCCTTACGCGCTGGCCGCCGCGGGAATGCCGCTCGCGGCGCTGCCCGACGGCAACTATCCGCTCGCGCTCGGCGGCGACGGGCCGAAGAGCAAGCCGCAATTCATGCAGGTCACGACCGCCGGACGCTAGGCCACCGCCAGTTCGCGCCAGCGCTCGACGAAGCCCTGGTTGGTGGTGAACGGATAGATCCGCCACCCGCCTTCGCGCCACCACACCACGTGCTTCATCAACGGGCCGTCGGGGCGGTTCCAGGCGCGGTACAGCGCCATCACCGGCTTGCCTTCGGGCGCGGGGAGCGTCGCGTCGTGCCAGGCAACACCGATCGCGTCTTCGCATTCGGCGCCCTTGCGGGTGTTCCACGCGGCGATCGCCGCCTCGCGGCACGAGCGCACCGGGCCCGCGGTCTCGCACGCCGCGCAATAGACCGAAACGCGTTCGATCTTGCGCAACCGATCGCCCGTGTCGCGGATGCGAAGCTCGCTCCCGTCGCACCAGGGGTTGGGACATCCCAGCAGTTGGTTGGGTTGGTCACACATCGCGGTTTTATGGTTATCGCGAGTCGCGGGGCGCGGGCGTGATCGAGTTCACAAGGTCCGACGCTGTATTGTCAATCGGTCGCAGACTCAGGCCGCGTTGTCGATCCCCAGGTCGCCGAGCTTGCGGTAAAGCGTCGAGCGGCCGATCCCCAGCCGCCGCGCGACCTCGGTCATGCGCCCGCGATAGTGCCCGATGGCGAGACGGATCACGTCGGCCTCGATGTCCTCGAGCGGGCGGAGGTTGCCGTCGGGGGTGTAGAGCAGCACGCCGACGCCTTCCTGCTGCGGTGAATGGGCGGCGTGATCCTCGCCGAGCAGGCTCGAGAGGTTGGGGAAATCCTGCGCGGTCAGCGCGTCGCCATCGCAGAACACCGCGGCGCGGAACAGCACCGCCTGGAGCTGGCGGACGTTACCCGGCCAGTCGTAAGCGGCGAGCAGCGACAGCGCGCCGTCGGTGATACCCAGCGCGCGAAGCCCCGGCTGCTCGCCGATCCGCCCGAGGAAATGCCGCGCCAGCGCGGTGATGTCGCCGGCGCGCTCGCGCAACGGCGGCAGCGTGACATGGACGGGAGCGAGCGCCTGATGGAGGTCGTGGCGAAACTCGCCTTCCTCGACCAGCCGGCCGAGCGGCGCGTTGCTCGCGGCGAACAGGCGCACGTCGATCCGGAACGAATGGCGCGCGCCAATCGGGCGGACGTCGCCGCGCGCGAGGAACCCGGCGAGGCGCTCCTGCACCGGCGGGGCGAGGCGATCGATCTCGTCGAGCACCAGGGTGCCGCCGTCGGCGTGCTGGAGCGCGCCGATGTGGCGGTCGAAGGCGCCGGGGAACGCGCCCTTCTCGTGCCCGAACAGCACCGATTCGATCTGGTTGGCGGGCACCCCGCCGACGTTGACGAAGCGCAGCGGCGCCTTGGCGCGCGGGCTGGCGGCGTGCATCGCGCGGACCAGCATCTCCTTGCCGGTACCGTTCTCGCCCTCGATCAGCACCGGCGTGTGCGCCCGCGCCGCTTTCGCCGCCACCGCCAGCGCGGCACGGAAGTTGGGCGCGGCGCCGATCATCGCGTCGAAATCGAGCACGCCGCTCATTTTCTCGGTGAGCGGCTGGAGCTCCTCGCTCGCTTTCTCGCGCGTGGTCGCGGCGCGCAGCGCCTGGAGCAGGCTGTCGGGGGCGACGGGCTTGATCAGATAGTCGGTCGCGCCCGCGCGCATCGCCTCGACCGCGAGCAGCGGCGAGGCGCTGGTGGTGAGCATCAGGATCGGCAGCGCCGGCCGCCGCGCCTTGAGCTCGGCGATCAGCGTGCAGGCGTCGTCGCCGGGCACCCACTGGTCGAGCACGATCGCGCTGAGCTGCATCCCCTGGCGGGTGCCGAGCGTAGCGATCGCGGTCTCCGAATCGCGCGCGATGATCACGCGCCAGCCCTCGCGCGCCGCGAGCGCCGCGATCAGGCGGCACTGCGCGGGCTCGTCGTCGATCAGCATCAGCAGGCGCGGCTCGGCCTCTGCCATCATGTCCCCGTCCAAAATCGGGACCGGGATAAGCGAATTGCGTAAAGAGCCGATTAAGCAGCGGCGACGGTTGAAGGTTGCGCGGGGCGGCGATAGACGGGCGAAAGGAAATTCGCGCATCCGGGGGAAGCCATGCAATCGGGCAACGACATGAAGGCGCACGGCGTCACTTACGACGCTTTCATCGGCCTGCTCAAATGGACGGTGCCGATCGTCGCGATCATCGCGTTCGTCATCGTCCTGATCATCGCCTGAAGTGGCCGATCCGATCCGGATCGCGGTCCTCAAGGAGCGCGCCGGCGGCGAGGCGCGGGTCGCCGCGACGCCCGAGACGGTCAAGAAGTTCATCGCGCTCGGCGCGGCGGTCGCGGTCGAGCGGGGCGCGGGCGCCGGCGCGTCGATCCCCGACGCCGATTTCGAGGCCGCCGGCGCGGCGCTCGGCGATGCCGTGGCGACCGCCAAGGGCGCCGATATCGTGCTCGGCGTGCAGGGGCCCGAGCCCGAAGGCCTGAAGGGCGTCCATCCGGACGCCTGGGTCGTCGCCGGGCTCGACCCGTTCGCGCAACGCGCGCGGATCGACGCCTATGCGGGCGCCGGGCTGGAAGCGCTGGCGATGGAGTTCATGCCGCGGATCACCCGCGCGCAGTCGATGGACATCCTTTCGTCGCAGTCGAACCTCGCCGGCTACAAGGCGGTGATCGCGTCGGCCGACGTCTATGGCCGCGCGTTCCCGATGATGATGACCGCGGCGGGCACGATCAGCGCGGCGCGGGTGTTCGTGATGGGGGTCGGCGTCGCCGGCTTGCAGGCAATCGCCACCGCGCGGCGGCTCGGCGCGCAGGTTTCCGCCACCGACGTGCGCTCGGCGACCAGGGAACAGATCCTCTCGCTGGGCGCCAAGCCGATCTTCGTCGAGGAGGTCGCGGGCATCCAGGGCGAGGGCGCGGGCGGCTATGCCACCGAGATGAGCGAGGAGTACCAGAAGGCCCAGGCCGAGCTGGTCAGCTCGCACATCGCCAAGCAGGACATCGTCATCACGACGGCGTTGATTCCGGGGCGCGCTGCTCCCCGCCTGGTGACCGACGCCCAAATCGCGACGATGAAGCCGGGCAGCGTGATCTTCGACTTAGCGGTGGCGCAAGGCGGCAATGTCGAAGGCAGCCAGGCCGATCAAACGGTCGA
>DATLDS010000092.1:0-3772 GCA_035525735.1 Novosphingobium sp. | reverse complement strand
TTTGGCCTGTTCGGCGCGGCGCGCCCGCGCGACGGCGCGCTCGCCCGCGAGCTCGGCCTGGGCGCCAATGACCAGGCGGGCCCGGTGATCGGGTTCGTCGGCAGCCTTTATCCTTACGAGGGGGTCGACGACCTGATCGCGGCGATGCCTGCGATCGTCTCGGCGCACCCGTCCGCGCGCCTGCTGGTGGTCGGCGGGGGCCCGCGCGAAGCGGCCTTGCGCGAGGCGGCGGAGAACAGCAGCGCCGCCCCCGCGATCCGCTTCGTCGGCCAGGTCCCGCACGAGGCGGTCGAGCGCTATTATTCGCTGATCGACGTCGCTTGCTATCCGCGCAAGGCGATGCGGCTGACCGAGCTGGTCACGCCGCTCAAGCCGCTCGAGGCGATGGCGCAAGGCAAGATTGTCGCCGCGTCCGACGTCGGCGGCCACCGCGAGCTGATCGCCGACGGCCTGACCGGAACCCTGTTCGCGCCCGACGATCCCGCCGCCATCGCGCGCGCGCTGTCGATGCTGCTGTGGCGGCGCAGCGAGTGGGACCACCAGCGCATCGCCTCGCGCCGCTTCGTCGAGCGCGAGCACGACTGGGCGCGCAACGTCCAGCGTTATCGGGACGTTTACCAACTGGTGCTAGGCCGCACGAGCCCCGAGGCGGTCGCCGCCTGAGCAGCGTGAGGGGCGACACGAGGCGACGCTCACCGATGGATCCGGCCGAAGACATTCCCCGCAAACGAGCGCCGCTGGCGGCGCATCGGTGGTTCGCCGGAATCGTCGCGCTGTGGTGCGCCGCGGCGCTCGGCCTGAGCAGCCTGGCGCTGGCGCCCGCGGCGCTCGAACGGCTGGTCGCGGCGAGCGCGCTCGACCGGGTGATCGCCGCGGCGAGCCCGCCGCTCGGCCCGACCGCGCGGCTGCTGCTGGCGCTCGGCTGCGCCGGCCTGGGCGGGCTGATCGGGCTGACCCTCGGCTTGCGCCTTGCCGCGCGCGCCCGCGGGCCCCGCGCCACGATTCCACCCGAAGCCGTCCCCCAAGCTATCGACGAGCCGCCGCATTTGCGCGCGCGCGACCGGCATCCCGACGCGCCCGCGCGGCGGCCGCTGTCGGCGAGCAGCGAGCTCGACTTTGCCGAGCCCGACCCCACCGAACCGGTCGACCTGGCCAAAACGCCCGAGCGCCGCGCCCGTTCGCCGCTCTCGACCGCCGCGCTCGAATCGCTGGGGCTAGTCCAGCTGACCGAGCGGCTGGCGATCGCGATGTGCGAACGGCGCGTGCGAAC
Source organism: Novosphingobium sp. (assembly GCA_035525735.1). Classification (GTDB taxonomy): domain Bacteria; phylum Pseudomonadota; class Alphaproteobacteria; order Sphingomonadales; family Sphingomonadaceae; genus Novosphingobium. The sequence continues at coordinate 2,502 of DATLDS010000092.1, read as the reverse complement.
GCAGCGTTTCGCCGAGGCCCGCGCCGACCAGGAGCCGGTCGCGTTCCCCGGCGTGGCGATGCGCAGCCGCGGCTGACGCGAGCGCGCGGGCCGCGCCGCGTTGGCTCAATGGCGCCCGGCCCACGGCCCAATCTCGCAGTTGCAAAAAAACTATCCGCAAGCCATGGCGGCTATCCGCGCAATTTTCGGCGCCTTCGCGTCGGGATGATTCGCGCATAGTTTCCGTGGCAACTTGTCGCCGCGCTGGGCAGGACGGTTTTTCTCGATGGGCTTTCCCGAGCCTCAGGGATTGTACGATGGACGTCACGAGCACGACTCGTGCGGGGTGGGCTTCGTCGCGCATATCAAGGGCGCCAAGAGCCACGGAATCATCGAGCAGGCGCTCGAGATCCTCGAGAACCTCGACCACCGCGGCGCGGTCGGCGCCGACCCGCTGCTCGGCGACGGCGCGGGCATCCTGATCCAGCTGCCCGACGCGCTGTTCCGCAAGTGGGCGACGAGCGCGGGGCACGATCTCCCCCAGGCTGGCGACTATGCGGTGGCGATGTGCTTCCTCCCGCGCGACGAGGCGGCGCGTGATTTCGCCTGTCAGAACTTCGAAAAATTCATCGCCAAGGAGGGCCAGCGGCTGATCGGCTGGCGCGAGGTGCCGACCACGCTCGACGGGCTGGGCCAGGCGGTGGTCGCGCAGATGCCGGTGATCCGCCAGGGCGTGATCGCGCGCGGCGACAACTGCCCCGACCAGGCGTGCTTCGAGCGCAAGCTGCTGGCGATCCGCAAGCAGGCGCAGAACCCCTTGAAGGCGCTCGCCGCCAAGCACGGGCTCCCCGGGCTGACCGAGCTCTACATGCCGAGCTTCTCGAGCCGGACGATCGTCTACAAGGGGCTGCTGCTCGCCACCCAGGTCGGCAGCTTCTACGACGACTTGCGCGATCCCGAGTGCGTCTCGGCGCTCGGCTTGGTCCACCAGCGTTTCAGCACCAACACTTTCCCGTCGTGGAAGCTCGCCCACCCTTACCGTTTCATCGCCCACAACGGCGAGATCAACACCGTGCGCGGCAACGTCAACTGGATGAACGCGCGGCGCCGGACGATGGAGAGCGAGCTGCTCGGCGCCGATCTCGACAAGATGTGGCCGATCATCCCGCACGGCCAGTCGGACACCGCCTGCCTCGACAACGCGCTCGAGCTGCTGCTCGTCGGCGGTTATTCGCTGGCTCACGCGGTGATGATGCTGATCCCCGAGGCATGGGCCGGCAACCCGCTGATGAGCCCGGCGCGGCGCGCGTTCTATGAATATCATGCCGCGCTGATGGAGCCGTGGGACGGGCCTGCCGCGGTCGCGTTCACCGACGGCCGCCAGATCGGCGCGACGCTCGACCGCAACGGCCTGCGCCCCGCCCGGTTCTGCGTGACCGACGGCGACCTGGTGGTGATGGCCTCCGAAAGCGGCGTGCTCCCGATCAAGGAGGACGACATCGTCCGCAAGTGGCGCTTGCAGCCGGGCAAGATGCTGCTGATCGACCTCGAGCAGGGGCGGATCATCGAGGACGAGGAGATCAAGGCCGGCCTCGCGGGCGACCAGCCGTACCAGGAATGGCTCGACGCCGCGCAGTACAAGCTCAAGGACCTCGCGGTGATCGAGCCCGAGCTCGCCGCGATCCCGGTCGATACGACCAGCCTGCTCGATCGCCAGCAGGCGTTCGGATACACCCAGGAGGACCTCACCAAGTTCCTTGAGCCGATGGCGCTGGCGGGCGACGACCCGATCGGCTCGATGGGCACCGACACCCCGATCGCCGTGCTCTCGAGCCGCTCGCGGCTGCTCTACGACTACTTCAAGCAGAACTTCGCGCAGGTCACCAACCCGCCGATCGACCCGATCCGCGAGGAGCTGGTGATGAGCCTGGTCAGCATGATCGGCCCGCGCCCCAACCTGCTCGGCCGCGACGCGGGGAGCCACAAGCGGCTCGAGGTCGACCAGCCGATCCTGACCAACGAGGACGTCGCCAAGATTCGTTCGGTCGAGGCGGCGCTCGATGGCGCGTTCCGCACCGAAACGATCGACATGACCTGGGACGCCGGAACCGGCGCCGCCGGGCTCGAGCTGGCGATCAAGGAGATGTGCTGGGCGGCGACCGAGGCGGTGCTCGCCGACAAGAACATCCTGATCCTGTCGGACCGGGGACAGGGGCCCAGGCGGATCGCGATGCCTGCGTTGCTGGCGACCGCGGCGGTCCACCACCACCTCGTCCGCCAGGGCCTGCGGATGCAGACCGGCCTTGTCGTCGAGACCGGCGAGGCGCGCGAGGTCCACCATTTCTGCGTGCTCGCCGGCTACGGCGCTGAGGCGATCAACCCTTACGTCGCGTTCGAGACGCTCGAGGAAATCCGCGTCCGCAAGGCGCTCCCGCTCGACACCGCCGAGGTCGAGACAAACTACATCAAGGCGATCGGCAAGGGCGTGCTCAAGGTGATGTCCAAGATGGGCATCTCGACCTA
>DATLDS010000089.1:0-16088 GCA_035525735.1 Novosphingobium sp. | reverse complement strand
GCTCGAGATCCGCGCCGGGACCGGGGGCGACGAGGCGGCGCTGTTCGCCGCCGACCTTTATCGGATGTACGAGCGGTACGCCGCCGAGCAGGGCTGGAAGATCGAGCCGGTCAGCGTCAACGCCTCCGACATCGGCGGGTTCAAAGAGATCGTCGCCAACATCGCCGGCAACGGCGTGTTCGCGAAACTGAAGTTCGAGAGCGGCGTCCACCGCGTCCAGCGCGTTCCCGTGACCGAGAGCGGCGGGCGCATCCACACTTCGGCGGCGACGGTCGCGGTGCTGCCCGAGCCCGACGAGGTCGATGTCCAGATCGACGCCAACGACCTCAAGATCGACATCTACCGTGCCAGCGGCGCCGGCGGGCAGCATGTCAACACCACCGATTCCGCGGTGCGGCTGACCCACCTGCCGACCGGGCTGGTGGTGATTCAGCAGGACCAGCGCAGCCAGCACAAGAACCGCGACAAGGCGATGCAGGTCCTGCGCACCCGCCTCTACGACCTCAAGCGAGCAGAAGCGCATGGCGCCGAGGCCGAAGCGCGCAAGGCGATGGTCGGCTCGGGCGACCGCTCGGAACGCATCCGCACCTACAACTTTCCGCAGGGCCGGGTCACAGACCACCGCATCAACCTGACGCTCCACCGCCTCCCCGAAGTGCTCGAAGGGCCGGGCCTGGGCGAGCTGATCGACGCGCTCGCGGCCGAGGACCAGGCGCAGCGGCTCGCCGCGCTGGGGGCGTGAGAATCACTAAGGTCCGGTGTGGTTTTGAAAATCGCTGAATCTTTGCGCGCGGCTGCCAAGTCTCTCGCCAGCGTCTCCGACACCCCGCGCCTCGACGCCGAGCTGCTGATGGCCGAGGCGGTCGAAGTCTCGCGCTCCGCGTTGCTCCTGGACCACCGCGACGCACCCGCCCCGTCCGCCTTCGCCGCGCTGCTCGCGCGCCGCCTGCGCCACGAGCCGGTCGCGCATATCGTCGGGCGCCAGGCATTCTACGATCTCGAGCTGATCGTCACCCCCGACGTGCTGATCCCGCGCGGGGACAGCGAAACGCTGATCGCGGCGGCGCGCGCCGCGCTCGCCGCGCCGCCCGCGCGCGTACTCGACCTCGGCACCGGATCGGGCGCGCTGCTGCTCGCCGCGTTGTCGCTGTGGCCCGCGGCGCTGGGCGTGGGCACCGACCGCAGCCTCGCCGCGCTCAGCGTCGCCGCGGCCAACGCGGCGTCCCTGGGCTTCGCGAACCGCGCCCGCCTGATCCGCCGCGACTGGGGCGCCCCCGGTTGGCGCGACGACCTCGGCCGCTTCGACCTGATCCTCGCCAACCCGCCGTACGTCGAGGACGGCGCGCCGCTCGCGCCGCAAGTCCGCCGGTTCGAGCCCGCGGGCGCGCTGTTCGCCGGCCCCGACGGGCTCGATGCCTATCGCGTGCTCGTCCCACAGCTCTCCGCACTGCTCGCGCCCGACGGGGTCGCGGTGGTCGAGATCGGCGCGACCCAAGCCGAAGCGGTGACGCGAATCGCCTCGCAAGCGAGGCTCGTGGCGACGCTCCACCGCGACCTCGGCGCGCGCCCGCGCGCGCTCAGCCTCAAGAAAACGCTTGGCAAATCGGTCGATCGGGCTTACCTCGAAGCCAAGCCCTCGGCGGGATGACACCGATCCCCCGCCGCCGGGCCCACTCCAACATTTGCCACAGCGTTCCGGCCCGTCGGCCACTACGCCCGCAGATGAGGAGCCCCGCGCGGCGCTTGGCGAGCGCGCCGGGCGGAGCGTTTCGGGACGCGATCGGCCAAGAGGGCCGGCGCTTCGCCGAGGATTTACCGACAGTCGGGCCAAAGGGATGAGGCGGACTTGAACAACAACCGTAACAACACCAACAGCAACCGCCGGCGCGGCCGCGGCAACAACCGTCCTCAGGGCGGCGGGCGCGGCGAGCAACTCAACCGGATCGACAGCCGGGCGCGCGGCAACGCCCCCCAACTGCTCGAGAAGTTCAAGAAGCTCGCCTCGGACGCGCACTTGAACGGCGACCGGGTCACCGCCGAATACTACCTCCAGTTCGCCGACCACTATTTCCGCGTGATCGCCGACGCCCGGCTGCGCCAGGAAGAGCAGCGCGTGCGCCGCGACGAGCGGCCCGGCGAAGGCGGCAGCTATTCGGCGCAGGACGAAGCCGAGGACGGCGAATTCACCGGCAACGACGACTTTGGAGGGTTCGATTCGCCCGCCTATCGCCGCGAGGAACTCAGAAGTGAACCGCGCAACGAACCTCGTGAGCCGCGTGAACCACGCGAGTTCCGCAACGACCAGCGTCCGCCGCGCCACGAGCGCCCCGACGACGATCGGGCCCGCGAGAATGCTCAGGACGAGCCGGAGCCCGACTCTGCACCGGCTGACAATGCGGGTCCGGGCTTCGAGCCCGCCGGCGCCAACCCGTTCACGCGCGACAATCGCGGCACGCGCGGCTTGCGCCCGCGCCGCGAGCCGCGCCCCCCGCGCGACGACGACGGCCCCGGCGACAACGGCACTGACAGGGGCGGCGGGATCGACCCGTCGCTGCTGCCCCCGGCGATCGCTGAGGGGCGCGACGCGGCGCCTTCCGACGACGACGCTCCCGCCCCACGCCGCCGCGGCCGCCCGCGCCGCGCCGCGGGCGACGACGGCAACGAACCGCTCGAGGCGGTGAACGGCTGATCTTGCGCCTGCGGTGCTGAGCCGCCCGAAAACCGTCGCGCTCGTCGCCGGAGTGGTCTCAGCGCTCGGCTTCGCGCCGTTGTCGCTGTGGCCGGCGACGCTGGCGGCGTTGGCGCTGCTGTTGGCGCTGATCGCCCGCGCTACTGACGGGCGCCGCGCCGCGCTGCTCGGCTGGCTGTTCGGGGTCGGCCACTTCGCGTTCGGCAACGGCTGGATTGCCACCGCGTTCACCTACCAGGCCGAGATGCCCGTGTGGCTCGGATGGATCGCGGTGGTGCTGCTCGCGCTGTACCTTGCGGTTTATCCGGCGCTGGCGGCGATGGGAGCGTGGCTGCTGGCACGTCGCGCTGTAGGCGTCCCGCTCGTGCTGGCCTTTGCCGGCTTATGGTCGGTCACCGAGTGGCTGAGGAGCTGGGTTTTCACCGGGTTCGTGTGGAACCCGCTGGCGATGGTCACGCTCGGGCCCTTCGCCCGGCCGGGGCTCGCCGCGCTCGCTCCGTGGCTCGGCACTTACGCGCTGTCGGCGCTGGTCGTGGTGCTCGCCGGGTGCTGGTGGCTGGCGTTCGGGGCGCGCGGCAACGCGGCCAGGCTCGCGCTGATCATCGCGCCGATCGCCGCGCTGATCGTGCCGATGCTGCGCTCGCCCGCGCCCGAGCCCGGGACGCTCGCTTTCACCCTCATCCAGCCCAACGTCCCTCAGGACGAGCTGACCGACCCGACCAAGTTCGAAGGCCAGTTCCGGCGCACCGCCGCGCTCAGCGTGCCTCGCCAGGCGGGCGAGCGGCGGCTGGTGTTGTGGCCCGAATCCGGGGTGCCCGACTACTTGCGCCCCGGCTATCCGCAAGCCGCTTACGAGGGCACGACGTTCGCCGCCGACCCCAAGCTCGCACGGCAGCGGATCGGGCGAGTGATCGGCCCCGGCAGCCTGCTGCTGACCGGCGCGGTCGACCTGGCGATGCGCGATGGTCGCATCGCCGCCGCCGACAACGCGGTGACCGCGCTCGACGGCGACGGCCGCATCCGCGCGGGCTACGCCAAGGCGCACCTCGTTCCGTACGGCGAATACCTGCCGATGCGCTCGCTGCTCGAGCCGATCGGGCTGTCGCGGTTGGTCGCGGGGACGATCGATTTCCGTTCGGGGCCGGGACCGCGGACGCTCGACTTGCGGCCGTGGGGGCGGATCGGGGTGCAGATCTGCTACGAGATCATCTTCTCGGGCCAAGTGGTCGAGCGCGGAAACCGCCCCGACTTCCTGTTCAACCCGTCGAACGACGGCTGGTTCGGCCGCTTCGGCCCGCCGCAGCACTTAGCCCAGGCAAGGCTGCGCGCGATCGAGGAGGGCCTGCCGGTCCTGCGCGCGACCACCACCGGGATCAGCGGGGTGATCGACGCCAACGGCGTGGTTCGCGCGGCGCTGCCACGGCACCGCCCCGGACGGCTCGACGGTGTGGTTCCGCGCGCGCATCCGGCGACGCAGTTCGCGCGGATGGGGAACGCGCTCGCCCTGGGCTGGGCGTTGGCCTTGCTCGCGTTGTCGTCGGTTGCCTTGCGCCGCCGCCGCCGCTAGAGCCGCGCCCCACATAAAGCTTTCTTTATATCCGGGTTCCCGAGCTCATGCGCAGCGACTATCTGTTCACCTCCGAAAGCGTCTCCGAAGGCCATCCCGACAAGGTCGCCGACCAGATCTCGGACGCGATCGTCGACCTCATGCTGGCCAAGGACCCCGAGGCGCGCGTCGCCTGCGAAACGCTGACGACGACGCAGAAGGTCGTGCTCGCGGGCGAAATCCGCTGCAAGCCGATGTACGACGAGGAGCGTTGGCCCGAGCATCACGGCTGGGCCCCGGGCGCGCGGGACGAGATCGAGGAAGTGGTCCGTGGCGTCGTCAGGGACATCGGCTACGAGCAGGACGGGTTCCACTGGGCCCAGCTCGATTTCTCGAACAACCTCCACGGCCAGTCGGCGCACATCGCGCAAGGCGTCGACGCGCACGGCAACAAGGACGAGGGCGCGGGCGACCAGGGAATCATGTTCGGGTTCGCCTGCGACGAGACGCCCGACCTGATGCCCGCGACGCTGTACTACAGCCACCAGATCCTCGAGCGGATGGCCACCGACCGCCATTCGGGCGCGGCGCCGTTCCTCGAGCCCGACGCCAAGAGCCAGGTCACGCTGCGGTTCAAGGACGGCAAGCCGGTCGCCGCGACCGCGATCGTCGTCTCGACCCAGCACGCCAAGGGCTATGACGAGGGCGACAAGGACGCCGAGCTCAAGGCTTACGTCAAGCGGGTGGTCGCCGAGTTGCTGCCCGCCGGACTGCTCTCGGATCAGACCGTCTACCACATCAACCCGACCGGCAGCTTCGAGATAGGCGGGCCCGACGGCGACGCCGGGCTGACGGGGCGCAAGATCATCGTCGACACGTATGGTGGCGCGGCGCCGCACGGCGGGGGCGCGTTCAGCGGCAAGGACCCGACCAAGGTCGACCGCTCGGCCGCGTACATCGCGCGCTACCTCGCCAAGAACATCGTCGCCGGCGGGTGGGCGAGCCGCTGCACGATCCAGCTCGCCTACGCGATCGGGGTGAGCGAGCCGCTCTCGCTTTACGTCGACACGCACGGCACCGGGACGGTCGGCGACGACCGGCTCGAGATCGCCATCAAGAACATCGCCAGCCTCGGCGGGCTGACCCCGCGCGGCATCCGCACCAAGCTCGGGCTCAACCAGCCGATTTATCGCCGAACCGCGGCGTACGGCCATTTCGGCCGCAAGGCCGAGGGCGACGCGTTCCCGTGGGAGCGCACCGACCTGATCGAGGACTTGCGCGCCGCGCTGGCTTAAGCAGCCAACGCGTAAGCCTCGGGGTCCTCGTGCGGCCAACGCGTCAGCCGCGGGCTGCGCGCGTCGAGGAACACCGCGGGCAGCTTGGCCAGCATCAGCGATTTGTGAATCCAGTAGTCGGTCCAACGCTCGCGCCACTTGGCGGTGACCCGGCCCTGGCGGGTGAGCCAGCCGTGGTAGGGCAACCAGTGATCGGGCTCGTCCTCCTCGACGATCTTGAAAATTTTGGTCATCACCGGGTCGGAGCGGATGTGCGGGTTCCTGAGCAGGACCTCGACCTGGCGCATCCCGCGCTGCTCGGTAAGCATGATCACCCGGCACAGCTTCTCGAACTCGGCGCCGTCGGCGATGATCGCAGCCGTGTCGAGCTCGTCGATGGTGCAGCCGAACACGCCCTCGATGAAGCGGTCGATGTGCCCGCAGGCGCGATCGACCTTGAGCGGCATACGCCCCTGGCGCTCGAACCAGCGCTTGAACATCAGGTAGTGCTTGTACTCGTCGCCGCGGTGCTTCTCGACCGCGGCGATGAACTCGGCCTCGTCGGGGCAGCGCGCGCGGACCGCCTCGAGCACGCGGTCGAGCGAGGTGTAGCCGCGGTGCTCGTTGTAGATGTAGATCGACGCCAGCACGTCGAGGAAGCGGGCGCGAAAGGCTTGCAGCGGACCCATCGGTCAATGTTTCTCACATTTGCGGCGGCTTAGCCAGAGCGTCAGTCCCCGACCAGATCGACCAGGCCGCCGACCGCCGCGGCAAACTCCTCGCGGAAGTCCTGAACCACGCCGCGCGCCGAGCGTTCCTGCTCGACCAGCCCCACTCCCTGCCCGACGAAATAACTGACCAGGCCGAGCGCCTCGGTGTTGCCCGCCGCGGCGGCGCGCTCGATCCGCGCGAATGCCGGCTCGGAGACCAGGCCCATCAGCGGCATCGGCAGCGCGCCGGGGCTTCCCTCGCCGTCCCACGCCGCATGCCACGCCGACTTGAGCTGGCGCGCGGGCTTGCCGGTGCGGCTGCGCGAGCGGACGGTGTCGCGGCTGCGCGCGGCGATCATCGCGGCGCGAAACGCCGGGCTGGTCTCGGCCTCGGGGGTCGCCAGCCAGACACTGCCGGTCCACGCCCCTTGCGCTCCGGCGGCCATCATCGCCGCCATCTGCGCACCGGTCATGATTCCGCCCGCGGCGAGCACCGGGATGTCGTAGCCCGCCCCCGCGAGCGCACGGACGACCTCGGGGATCAGCACCAGCGTCGAGACCTCGCCGCAATGCCCGCCCGCCTCGGTGCCCTGCGCGACGATGATGTCGACGCCGGCCTCGGCCTGGCGCAGCGCGTGTTCCTTGGCCCCGACCAGCGCGGCGACGGGCACGTCGCGGCGCTTGCCTTGGGCGATCATCTCCGGCGGGGCGATGCCCAGCGCGTTGGCGATCAGGCGGATCGGGTGGCGGAACGCGACCTCCATCAGCGCGAGGCCATTCTCAGGGGTGATCCCCGCGCGCTCGCGCATCACCGGGGGCTCGGCGGGCGCCTCGACCCCGTGGCTCGAGAGCAACTCCGAAGCGAAACGGCGGTGCTCGTCGGAGATCGCCGCGGAGCGCTGGGCGTTGCTCGAGAACCCCGCGACTGCCGGGTCGACGATCTCCGGCACCAGCACGTCGACCCCGTAGGGCGCGCCGTCGACATGCGCGTCGATCCAGACGAGCTCCTCCTCGAGCTGGTCGGGGGTGAACCGCGTCGCCCCGAGCACCCCGAACCCGCCCGCCTTGCTCACCGCGGCGACCACGTCGCGGCAATGGCTGAACGCGAACAGCGGGAACTCGCACCCGGTGACGCGGCAGACGGCGTTGTTCATGGCGGGCCTTTCAACTTTCGTAGCTCGCGGTGGTCTTGGCCGCGACGTCCTCCGCGCTCACCCCCGGCGCGAGCTCGATCAGCTTGAAAGGGCTGGCGTGGTCCGGGCGGTGGAAGACGCAGAGGTCGGTGACGATCATGTCGACCACATTTTTTCCGGTGAGCGGCAGCGTACACTCAGGGATGAATTTGGGACTGCCGTCCTTGGCGACGTGCTCCATCACCACGATGATCTTCTTGACCCCGGCGACTAGGTCCATCGCCCCGCCCATCCCCTTGATCATCTTGCCCGGGACCATCCAGTTGGCGATGTCGCCGTTCTCGGCGACTTCCATCGCGCCGAGCACGGTCAGGTCGATGTGCCCGCCGCGGATCATCGCGAAGCTCGCCGCGCTGTCGAAATAGGCCGAGTGCGGCAGCTCGCTGATCGTCTGCTTGCCCGCGTTGATGAGGTCGGGGTCGACCTCGTCGTCGTACGGAAACGGCCCGATCCCGAGCATCCCGTTTTCCGACTGGAGCGTGACGGTCATGCCCGCCGGGATATTGTTGGCGACCAGCGTGGGGATGCCGATGCCGAGGTTGACGTAGTAGCCGTCGCGCAGCTCGCGCGCGGCGCGGGCGGCCATCTCGTCGCGGGTCCAGCCTGAGCTTGGGGGGGGCATCTATGCGTCCTTATCCAAGGGGCGGGGGCACCAGAAACCACCCCGCGCCGATCAGCGAATCGAGTCCGGCGGCGCTCGCCGGGTCGCGCAAGTATTCGAACAATTCGTCGAAGTCGGCCTTGCGGTCGCCTGCGACCGCGATCACGCAGACGTCGCGATTCGCTTCCTCGCGCAGCACTTGCTTGCGATCGTCGGGTCCGCGCGCGAGGAGCAGCGGATCGCGGCCTTCGGCGTCGAGCCCCGAGCCGCGCAACGCGTCGCCCACCCCGGTGACGTACGACGCGGGCAGCGCGCTGATCCACACCACCGCGACACCCGCCTCGCGCAGCCGGGTGAGCCCTTCGACCAGCGCCGCGGGCGGCGATGCCGCCGCCTCGGGAATGAACGGGCGGGTGTCGGGGTCGAGATCGATGAGCACCGCGGGCGTCTCGGCGCGGCACGCGAGCTGCCGCGGCAACGCCAGCGAGGTGCCGGGCTCGAGCAAGGCCGAGCGCGCTTTGTCTCCTTTGGCCGCGTTCGCCCGGTCGAGCGCGAAGTCGAAGAACGCCCGCCACGGATCGGTGCTCGCGCCCGCCCCGGGTGGATCGGGTGGGGGCAACGCGGTGAGGTTGGTCAAGGTTATGCCGGCGCCCGTGGTGAGTTCCTTGGTTCGCGCGAGACTGGCGGATTTGTCCGGGTTTTGCGGCCGCGGCGTGGCGGCGCGGATCCGCGCGTTCCCGCCCGCGACCATCGCTCCGCCCGCCAGCACCGGCAGCGCTGCCATCGCGACGCAGCCCGACAGCAGCGGCACGAGCGCAAGGCTCGCCCCCAGGCGCGCCGCGCGCGGCATCACGCCGCCTCGCGTTCCCGGACGGTGCGGAACTCGATCTTCTTGTCGTACGGCGCGCCGACGATCATCCGCTGGACGTAAACCCCGGGCAAGTGGATGCAGTCCGGATCGAGCGCTCCGGCGGGCACGATCTCCTCGACCTCGACCACGCAGACCTTGCCGCAAGTCGCGGCGGGCAGGTTGAAGTTGCGCGCGGTCTTGCGGAACACGAGGTTGCCGGTCGCGTCGGCCTTCCACGCCTTGACCAGCGCGAGGTCGGCGACGATGCCGCGCTCGAGCACATACTCCTCACCGTCGAAGACCTTGGTCTCCTTGCCCTCGGCGACGAGCGTGCCCACCCCGGTCCTGGTGTAGAACCCCGGGATGCCCGCGCCGCCCGCGCGCATCCGCTCCGCAAGCGTCCCTTGCGGGCAGAACTCGACCTCGAGCTCGCCGGCAAGGTACTGGCGCTCGAATTCCTTGTTCTCGCCGACGTACGACGAGATCATCTTGCTGACCTGGCGGGTGCGCAGCAGCTTGCCGATGCCTTCGTTGTCGATCCCCGCGTTGTTGCTGCAAAAGGTCAGGTCCTTGACCTCGCTGTCGCGCACCGCGTCGAGCAACCGCTCGGGCAGGCCGCACAAGCCGAACCCGCCCGCCGCGATCAGCATCCCGTCGCGCAACACACCGTCGAGCGCCGCCGCGGCATCGGGATAGAGCTTGTTCATGCGGCCTCCGTCGCCAGGTCGAGCTTGAGCAGGTCTGACAAGTCCTTAAGCGCTTGGCGTTCGCCCGTCACCTTGATCGCGGCCATGCCCATCGCCGCGGCGGGTTTGCAATTGATGCCCAGGTCGTCGAGATAGACGCACCGCGCTGCCGATACGCCCAGCGCATCGCACATCATCGCGTAGATCCGCGGGTCGGGCTTGCGCACCCCGGCCTTCGAGCTTTCGATCACCGAATCGAAGCGCGCGAAGATGGCCGCGTAGCGCGCTTCGCTTGTCGCACTCGCGGCCATTGCCGGACCGCTGCTTTCGGGGACGTTGTTGGTGATGCAGCCGAGCTTGAGGCCCGCGTCGCGGATCGTGTCGAGCGCGGCGACCATCCCGGGCCGGATCGCCCCGGCGAGCACCGCCAGCACGTCGGCGCCGCGCAGCTCGTGGCCGAGCGCCGCGGCCTCGGCGGCAAAGCGCGCATCGAACTCGCCGCGCGAGATGGCAGCGCGCTCGAGCAGCGCCCAGGCGTTGCCGTCGGGGTCGGCGGCGTTCACGCGCCGGATCAGGTCGCGGGGCAACCCGCGCGCGTCCTCGAGCTTGTTGAACGCCTCGAACGGCGAGGCGGTGATGACTCCGCCGAAATCGAAGATGACCGCCTCGAACGGCGCGGACGTGTCGCTCATCGCCCCGCCATAGCCGGGGAGTCTGGTTTGTGGTAGCCGTCCGGCGATGTCGCTCCGCGTTCCGCTGTCGTCGCTTCTCGCTCTCGCCCTGGCCGCCTGCGAGCAAACCCAGCCTCCCGCCGCGCCGCCCTCGCCCGTGGCGACCGAACCGCAGGCCGCGGTCCCGACCAGGCCGTCGATCGTCGCCAAGCCGGTCTTGGCGCTGCCCGACCGCTTCGCCGCGCTGGGCACCGAGCCGTTCTGGGCGGCTGACGTCGCGGGCGCTACGTTGACCTACAAGACCCCCGAGGACCAGGCCGGGCAGCTCGCCACGGTCACCCGCACCGCCGGCGAGGATTTCGTCGAGCTGCGTGGCACGCTCGCCGGGCAGGCCTTGACCCTGACCGTCAGCAAGGGGCCGTGCAGCGACGGGATGTCCGACACCGTCTATCCGTTCAGCGTCACCCGCCGCCTCGGCGACGACACGCAGCGCGGGTGCGCGCGGCCGGGCTGACCTGTTCTTTGCCGAGGGGGAACTGCCGATGAAACGCCTGGTTCTCATTTCCGCCGCGCTGACCACGGTGCTCGCCGCCCCGCTCGCCGCAGCGCCCAAGGATTACGCGCCGGCAATCGCCGCGGCGGGTCGCGCCGAAGCCAACCGCAAGCTCGACGAGTCGCGTAATCCCACCGCGGTGCTCGACTTCGCGGGGTACAAGCGCGGCGACGTGATCGCCGACTTCATGGCCGGCGGCGGCTACTACACCGAGCTGCTGTCGCAAGTGGTCGGGCCGCGCGGCCGGGTCTACGCGACCGAGCCGAGCGTGTTCTACGACGCCAAGGTGTGGGAACCGCTGACCAAGTCCCACTCCAATGTCGCGACGCTGGTCCAGCCGGTCGCGGCGATGCAGCTCGCGCCGGGCAGCGTCGACAGCGTCTTCGCCCACCTCGTCTATCACGACCTCTACTGGGAATCGGAGAAGTACAAGTTCGCTCGTGTCGAGCCGGCCGCGATCGCCGCCAACTGGTTCGCCGCGCTCAAGCCCGGCGGCACGGTGGTGATCGTCGATCACGTCGGCCCCGCGGGCGACACCCGCGCGCTGGTCGAGAAGTTCCATCGCATCGATCCGGCCCAAGTGAAGGCGGACATGGCCGCCGCCGGGTTCGAGCTGGTCGCGGAAAGCGGCGTGCTGCATCGCAGCGACGATCCGCATACGGCGGGCGTGTTCGATCCTTCGGTGCGCGGCAAGACCGACCGATTCATGCTGAAGTTCCGCAAGCCTGCGTGATTGCGAAGCCCGGCTTGCATTATTTTCAACTATGCCAGCGCTTTTCGCAATTGCACAAAAATGGCCTGAGACGCATAGCGACCCTGCCTTTTCAGGCATCCTCTCCCAAAACTCCCAAGGCCCGGTCGGCGACGACCGGGCCTTTTTTTCTTCGGCCACTCGGATCGTTGTGCGCGGTTCGCCGGTTTGTATTCGCGGTCGCCGATACCTAGCTTTCGACGCGAGAGCATAACCACAGGACGGGCACATGGCGGACGGCGAGGACGCGGCGGTAATCGACGAGCGGGCGGTCAAGCTCCAGGTCGCGGGATCGCGCCAGGAAGAAAGCGGCCAGGGCATCGCGCGGATCGGGCGCGAGTACTTGGCCAAGCTCGGGATCAGCGAGGGCGATATCGTCGAGATCGAGGGCAAGCGCCGGACCGCCGCGCGCGCTTTGCTGCCCTATCCCGAGGACGAGGGGCTCCAGCTGATCCGCCTCGACGGGCTCCAGCGCGCCAACGCCGAGGTCGGCTCGGGCGATCACGTCCAGGTCCGCAAGGCCGAAGCCAAGCCGGCGACGCGCGTGGTATTCGCGCCGGCGCAACGCGAGCTTCGACTGCAAGGCCCGGCGCAAGCGCTCAAGCGCAACTTCGCCGGGCGCCCGCTGGTCGCCGGCGACCTCGTCGCCACCGCCGGCCAGCAGCAGGTCGACCGCGAGAACATGCCGCCGCAGCTGCGCCAGATGCTCCAGGTCCCGGCGTTCGCGCTGACCCAGATCCGCCTCTCGGTGATCTCGACGGTGCCCAAGGGGATCGTGTTCATCGACGAGTCGACCGAGATCGAGCTGCGCTCGGACTACCAGGAGCCGCGCGATAGCCGCGCCGAGATCAATTACGACGACGTCGGCGGGATGGGCGACACGATCACCCAGCTGCGCGAGATGGTCGAGCTGCCGCTGCGCTATCCCGAGTTGTTCACCCGGCTCGGCGTCGACCCGCCGAAGGGGGTGCTGCTCCACGGGCCGCCGGGCACCGGCAAGACCCGGCTGGCCAAAGCGGTCGCCAACGAAAGCGACGCCAGTTTCTTCACCATCAACGGCCCCGAGATCATGGGCTCGGCCTATGGCGAGAGCGAGAAGCGGCTGCGCGAAGTGTTCGAGGAAGCGGCCAAGACGGCGCCGGCGATCGTGTTCATCGACGAGATCGATTCGATCGCGCCCAAGCGCGACCAGGTCCACGGCGAGGCCGAGAAGCGCCTCGTCGCGCAATTGCTGACGCTGATGGACGGTCTCGAGGCGCGCGCCGGGCTGGTGGTGATCGCCGCGACCAACCGCCCGGACGCGATCGACGAGGCGCTGCGCCGCCCCGGCCGGTTCGACCGCGAGATCGTGATCGGCGTTCCCGACGAGAGCGGACGGCGCGAAATTCTCGGCATCCACACCCGCGGGATGCCGCTCGCCGAAGACGTTCGGCTCGACGAACTGGCGCGGACCACGCACGGTTTCGTCGGCGCCGACCTCGCCGCGCTGACGCGCGAGGCGGCGATCGAGGCGGTGCGGCGGATCATGCCGCAGCTCGACCTCGAGGCGCAGACGATCCCGCCCGAGGTGCTCGACAATCTGCGGGTCGAGCGCGACGACTTTCTCGCCGCGCTCAAGCGCGTCCAGCCGAGCGCGATGCGCGAGGTGATGGTCCAGGCGCCGACCGTCGGGTGGGACGACGTCGGCGGGCTCGACGAGGCGCGCGAGGCGTTGCGCGAGGGCGTCGAGCTACCGCTCAAGAGCCCCGAGGCGTTCCACCGGCTCGGCATCCGCCCCGCCAAGGGCTTCCTGCTCTATGGTCCCCCCGGAACCGGCAAGACGTTGCTCGCCAAGGCGGTCGCGAAAGAGGCCGAGGCCAACTTCATCGCGATCAAGTCGTCCGACCTGCTGAGCAAATGGTACGGCGAAAGCGAGCAGCAGATCGCGCGGCTGTTCGCGCGCGCCCGCCAGGTCGCGCCGTGCGTCCTGTTCATCGACGAGATCGACAGCCTGGTGCCGGCGCGCGGGTCGAGCGCGGGCGAGCCCCAGGCGACGTCACGCGTGGTCAACACGATCCTCGCCGAGATGGACGGGTTGGAAGAACTCCAGTCGGTGGTGGTGATCGGCGCGACCAACCGCCCCAACCTGGTCGACCCGGCGCTGCTGCGCCCCGGCCGGTTCGACGAGCTGGTCTATGTCGGCACGCCGAGCGAGGACGGCCGCGCGCATATCCTCGGCATCCACACGCAGGCGATGCCGCTGGCGAAGGACGTCGACCTGAAGGCGATCGCGCGCGAGACCGAGCGCTTTACCGGCGCCGACCTCGAGGACGTCGTCCGCCGCGCCGGGCTCAACGCCATCCGCCGCGACGGGGCCAAGGTGAAGAAGGTCACCGCCGCCGATTTCGCCGCCGCGCTCGACGACAGCCGCGCGACGGTGACCGAGGAGATGGAAGAAGAATACGCCAAGATGAAGGGCGAGCTCAAGAAGCGGGCGGTGGCGATGGGCGGGATCGGCTTCATCGCGCCGGGTATGCTGACCCCGAGGCGCGAGACCAAGCACGGCTGAACGTGTGCGCTAACCCCGCGAGCGGGCGCGGCGCTCGCCGAGCGGCGGCAGCGTGCGGCCGAACGCGTCGGTGAACGCGGCCTCGTCGTTTGGCCGCCGGGCGACGGCCGGCGACGGATTGCCTTTGGCGAGGTGATCGACCACCGCGGGGTAGAGCGAACGCGCGAATTCGACGCCCGCGATGCCGTCCTCGCTCCAGCGCACCACACCGGAGACCGCCTCGAGCGAGTGCGGGCGTACCGCGACGACCTGGTTGGGCCACATCCGCCCGTCGCGCAGCCGAATCTGGCAGCCGCCCTCGGACAAGTTGGTCAGCTCGACCTCGCGCGCGACGCCATCGCTGTCGCGGCACGAAGCGTCGAGCGCGATTCCGCGGCGGTCGTGCTGGCGGGGCTTGAGACGTTTGTCAGGCACTGTGGGCTCGATCCCAGTCGTTCAAGAACGGTGTAGCGGCGACCCTTGTGCCGAAGGATAGCGTCGCGAGAGTTAAGATCGGGTGAGCGACGTCGCCGGTTTTGCCTTCACGGCCCCCCGATTCAACCGGGAAACTCGATCCGTACCTCGATCCCGTCGCGATGGAACTCGCGCTCGACCGTGCCGCCGAGCTGCTGCGCCGAGCTACGGATCAGGACCAGGCCGAAACCTTCGCGTTCGACCGACGCGGGCACGTCGCGGGCGCCCTGTTCGCGCCACACGAAGCGGACGCGGCCGTCGACGCGGCTCCAGGCGATGCGGACAGTGCCGCCGGGGTTGGACCACGCGCCGTACTTTACCGCATTGGTTACAAGTTCGTGCAGCATCAGGCCAAGCGGGGTGGCGGCCTTCTCGCGCAGCTCGATCGCCTCGCCCTCGATCACGCAACGCTCGCTGTCCGAGTAGTACGGCGCGACCGCGATGTCGACCAGCTCGCGCAAGTCGACCGAGGATCGGCCCGCGGGGCCCTGGGTGGCGTCGTGCGCGGCGACCAGCGCGTGGATCCGCTGCGAAATCGTCTCGATCACCGGCTTCGCCTCGGGCGAGCCGCGCCCGCTCATCCGCACGATCGCGAGGATCACCGCGAACAGGTTCTTGACCCGGTGGTTGAGCTCGCGGGCGAGCAGGTCGGCGCGGTCGCGCGCTTCGCCGAGCGCATGCGCCTGCGCTTCGGCGCTGTCGGCCTGCGCGGCGCGGACCAGCAGCCGCAGGCCCAGCGCGAGCGTTACCACGATCGCCGTCACCAGCGCGGCGAGCAGCGTGATCAGCCGTTGCTCCTCGCGCTCGACTTGCTCGGTGGTGCGCGCGAGCAATGCGCGCTCGCTTGTCTCGAGCTCGGCCAGCCGCAGCCGGAACCGGTCCATCAGGCTCTTGCCCTGGTCCGAGAGGATCGCCTGCTGAGCATCGAGCACGCGCGATTGCTCGACCAGCACGATCGAGCGCTCGAGCTCGGCGAGCTTGGCGGTGCCCAGCGCTTCGGCCTCGGCGAAGAGCCGCACTCGCTCGGGGTCGCCTTGCTCGGCAAGCGAGCGGCGCACCTGCCCGACCATCCGCGGGAATTGCTCGCTGCCCGCGCGATACGGCCCGAGGTAGCGCTGGTCGAGCGTGATGAAATAGCCGCGCTGGCCGGTCTCGGCGTCGATCAGCGCGCGTCCGAGATCGCGCAGCTCCATCAGCGTCTCGAGCGTGCGGTCGACCCGCGCGCGCTGCTCGCGCTCGGTGCGCAGCGTCGAAACCACCAGCACGCTGGCGGCCATCAGCGCGGCAGCGACTGTCACGAACAGCAGCGCTGGCAGCCGCATTGCGCGCACGCGCCGAAGCGGCGCCCGATTCCGTCCCTCCCCGTCCATCGCCCGCCGCGATAGCAGATGTCCCGGGTCGGATTGCAACAAAGCTTTTAGTGGGCCGCACCCCAGCTGGAGCCCGTGCCGATGTCGATTCCCAGCGGGACCGAGAGCGTCACCGCGGGCGCGGCGGCTTCGGCCATGACCCGACGGATGACGGGCGCGGCCGCCCCGACGTCGGCTTCGGGCAGCTCGAACA
>DATLDS010000206.1:0-5115 GCA_035525735.1 Novosphingobium sp. | reverse complement strand
CGGGAGCCGAGGCGGTGATCCACGTCGCCGGCGTGGTCAACGCGCCCGACGCGGCCGGGTTCGAGGCGGGAAACGTCGCGGGGACGCTGGCGGTGGTCGAGGCGGCGGTGACGGCGCGCGTCCCGCGCTTGGTGCTCGTCTCCTCGCTGTCGGCGCGCGAGCCGCAGTTGTCGGCTTATGGCGCGTCGAAGCTGCGCGCCGAGAAAGTGGTGCGCGCCAGCCCGCTCGACTGGACGATCGTCCGCCCGCCCGCGATCTACGGTCCGCGCGACCGCGAGATGCTCGAGCTGTTCCGCTTCGCCAAGGCCGGGCTGGTCCCGCTCCCGCCAACCGGCAAAATGAGCGCGATCCACGTCGATGACCTCGCCCGGCTGCTGCTCGCGCTGGTGCCCGGCGGCGAGGACGTCACCGACCGGGTGTTCGAGCCCGACGACGGCAAGGCGGGTGGCTGGACGCACAAGAGCTTCGCGCGCGCGATCGGCTGGGCGGTGGGCAAGCGCGTGACCGCGATGCCGCTGCCGCGCATCGCGCTGTCGCTCGCCGCGCGGGGCGATGCGATCCTGCGCCGTGGCCGCGCCAAGCTCACCGCCGACCGCGTCGGCTACATGTGCCATCCCGACTGGGTGGCGAGCGAGGCGGCACGCGTTCCCGAAGCGCGCTGGCGGCCCGAGATCGGGACGCGCGAGGGCTTGAAGGCGACCGCGCGATGGTATCGGGACGAGGGCTGGCTCTGAAAAAGTGCGAATCGACTCGCGCGCCTCCGCGCCATACGCTGCGCCCGGGAAGCGCGAATCGCCCGGGCGGGAACGGCCGCCGCATCGACCAGCACAAGGGGACCATCATGAAGCGCATTATCGTCATCGCCGCCTTGGCGACCGTCGCCGCCTGCTCCAAGCCCGCGCCCGCGCCGGAGGCCACCACCGAGGCGACGACCGCCGCGGTCGCCGAGCCGCTCGCCGCCGACGGCAAGGCATCGGTCGGCAAGTACGAAGTCACCGCCGCCGACGGCAAGGTGATCATCGAGGAGGTCAAGGCCGACGGCACTTATGTCGACACGATCGACGGCAAGGTCGTCGAGACCGGCAAGTGGGTGCAGAAATCGCCCGCCGAGTATTGCTACACCAAGGACGAGAAAGACGCCAAGGAGGCGTGCAACACCGAGCAGGTCGACGCCAAGGGCGTGTGGACCTCGGTCAACGCCGAAGGCAAGACCGCGACGGTCAAGCGGCTCTAGTCCGAACCGCCAAGCGTCTTACAGGAACGGCTCGTACCCCGGCGGCAGCTCGCCGCCGGTGTCGGGCTGTCCGGGGACGTGGATGCCGCATTCGGTCTTGTCCCAGCCCTGCCACCGGCCCGAGCGCGGGTCCGCGCCGGGGGCGACGCGGCTGGTGCAGGGCGAGCAGCCGATCGACGGATAGCCTTCGGCGACGAGCGGGTGCGCGGGCAAGTCGCGCGCCGCGGCATAAGCCGCGATCTCGTCGGCGCTCCAGCTCGCCAGCGGGTTGATCTTGAGCCGTCCGGTGATGTCGGCGCGGTCGATCTCGAACCGCGGCAGGCCCGCGCGCGTCGCCGACTGGAAGCCCTTGCGCCCGGTGATCGTGGCGTCGAACCCGGCGAGCGCGCGCGCCAGCGGCTCGACCTTGCGGATCTCGCAGCAGCCGTCGGGATCCCACGACCAGCGCAGGCCCTTGTCGTCGCGCTCCGCCAGCCGCGCCGGATCGGGCTCGACCACAATCAGGTTGGTGAGCCCGAGCCGCGCGACCAGCGCGTCGCGGTAGAGAAGCGTCTCGGCGAAGTGCTTGTGCGTCTCGAGGAAGATCACCGGGGTCGCGCGGTCGGCTTCAGCCACGAGGTCGAGCAGCACCGCGCTCTCGGCGCCGAAGCTCGAGACCACCGCGACTTCGCCGGCGATGCGGTCGCGCAGCACCGCGCGCAGCAGCTCGGCGGTGTCGCTGCCGCGGAACAGGTTGTTGAGGCGGATCGCCTCGGCCTCGGTAAAGCGCGGGCCGGTGTCGATGCGGTCGCGGATTCGGGCCATCTCACCCATGCCGCAACTGCCAGATCGGCACCGCGCCGTCGGCGGCGGGCTGATAGACGTTCGGATATCGATTGAGCGCGGCGCGGACGTCGTCGGGGTTGAGCGGCAGGTCGGGGGCGAAGCTGTCGAACCCGCAGCGGCGCATGAAGGCGACGAGATCGATGAGGACGTCGCCGGTCGCCTTGATCTCGCCCGCGTAGCCCATCTCGCGCAGGATTCGCGCGCTCGAGAACCCGCGGCCGTCGCGGAACTTGGGGAAGTCGATCTCGACCAGGCGGATGCGGTCGAGCGCGGGGGCGAGCACGCGCGCGTCGTCGCCCGCCTCGAGCCGCACCGAGGTGGCGTGCGGCTGGTCGAGGAACGCCTCGAGGCTGACTGCGGGCTCGTCGGCCGCGGCGTCATCGCGGAAGCGGAGCGGATCAGCCATAGATCGCCTCCTTGAAGCCATCCATTCCGACGCGGCGATACGTGTCGATGAACCGCTCGCCGGGCTCGCGCACCGCGCGATAGCGCTCGACCGCGCGCTCGACCGCATCGACGATCCCCGCCTCGTCGAAGCCGGGGCCGGCGATCCTGGCCTGGCTGGTCTCCTCGTCGCCTGAGCCGCCGAGCAGCAGCTGGTAGCTCTCGCTGCCCTTCTTATCGACACCGAGGATGCCGATGTGCCCGGCGTGATGGTGGCCGCAGGCGTTGATGCAGCCCGAGATCTTGATCTTGAGCTCGCCGATGTCGCGCTGGCGCGCCGGATCGGCGAAGCGCTCGGAGATTTGCTGGGCGATCGGGATCGAGCGCGCGTTGGCGAGGCTGCAATAGTCGAGCCCGGGGCAGGCGATGATATCGCCGACCAGATCGAGGTTGGCGTCGGCCAGCCCGGCGTCGCGCAACGCTTGCCACACCGCATAGAGATCGGTCTTGCGGACGTGCGGGAGGACGAGGTTCTGCGCGTGGCTGGCGCGCAGCTCGTCGAAGCTGAAGCGCTCGGCAAGGTCGGCGACGAGGTCCATCTGCTCGGCGCTGATGTCGCCGGCGATCCCGCCGATCGGCTTCAAACTGATATTGGCGATCGCATAGCCCGGCGCCTTGTGCGCCGCGACCTGCTGATTGACCCACACCGCGAAGTCGGGATCGGAGCGGTCGATCTCGTCGGACAAGCCGGTCTCGAACGGCGGCGGCGCGAAATAGGCGGCGATCCGGTCGTACTCGGCCTGCGGAAAGTCGGTGCCGAGCGTCAGGTAGTGCGCCAATTCGGCCTCGACCTGGCGGGTGAACTCTTCCTGGCCGAGCTCGTGGACGAGGATCTTCATCCGCTGCTTGTGGATGTTGTCGCGCCGCGCGTTGCGGTTCCACACGCGCAGCACCGCCTGGAGGTAGGAGAAAATTTGCGCGGTCGGGAGGAACTCGCGGATGCGGAAGGCGATGAACGGGGTGCGCCCCATGCCGCCGCCGGCGAAGACCTCGAAGCCGATCTCACCGCTCGCGTTCTCGACGATGCGGAGCGCGAAATCGTGCCAGCGCAGCGCCGCGCGGTCGGCCGCGCTCGCGATCACCGCGATCTTGAACTTGCGCGGGAGATAGCTGAACTCGGGGTGGAACGTCGTCATCTGGCGCAGCATCTCGGCCCACGGGCGCGGGTCGATCAGCTCGTCGGCGGCGGCGCCGGCGTAGTGGTCGGCGCTGATGTTGCGGATCGATTCGCCGCTGGTCTGGATCGCGTGCATCTCGACGCTGGCCAGCTCGGCGAGGATGTCGGGCGCCTCCTCCAGCTTGACCCAGTTGTACTGAAGGTTCTGCCGCGTGGTGAAATGGCCGTAGCCGCGGTCATAGGTCCGCGCAATGTGCGCGAGCTTGCGCATCTGGCGCGAATCGAGCGTGCCGTACGGTATCGCGACGCGCAGCATGTAGGCGTGGAGCTGGAGGTAGAGCCCGTTCTTGAGCCGCAGCGGTTTGAACTGGTCGTCGGTCAGGTGGCCTTCGATCCGGCGGCGGGTCTGGTCGCGGAACTCGGCGACGCGCGCATCGACCATCGCTTGGTCGTAGTGGTCGTATTTGTACATCAGATCACCCAGTTGCCGGCGTTGGGGTCGGCGGGCTTGAGGGTCAGGTCGGGGCGGACGGTCGGCCCCAGCGCGCGGACGCGGTCCTTGATGTGCGCGGGGCGGACGCCCTCGGGGGTGCGCTCGGCATCGATCGCGTAGCCGTTGTTGACCCGGCGCGCGGCGTCCTCGGCGGCGAGGATCGCCTCGCCCTGGTCGCCGACGTCGGCGGCGTCGGCGACGTGGATCGACCAGTCGGCGCCGGTCCACCAGATCACCGCGCCGGTCTTGAGGTCGTTGCCGGTGAGGATCTTCATGCCGCCTGCTCCGCCAGCGCGCGGAGCGCGGCGACATCGCGCCGCGCGGCGACCTCGCCGACCACGATCAGCGCGGGGCTCTTGACCCGCTCGCCCGCGACCAGCGCGCCGAGTCCGGCGAGCGGGGCGTGGAGCACGCGCATCGAACGTCGCGCGGCGTTCTCGATCACCGCCGCCGGCATCCCCGGCGACAGCCCGTCGGCGATCAGCTTGTCGGCGATGGCCTCGGCGGTGGCGACGCCCATGTAGATCACCAGCGTGCGCCCGACGCCGGCGAGGCCCGCCCAGTTCTGGTCGGTGGGACCTTTGCCCAAAGACTTGCAGGTTCCGGCGACGAAGCTGACCACGGAGGCGTGGTCGCGGTGAGTGAGCGGGAGTTGCGCCGCGGCCGCCGCGCCCAGCGCGGCGCTGATCCCCGGCACGACCTCGACTTCGACCCCGGCGGCGAGGAGGGCCTCGAGTTCTTCGCCGCCGCGACCGAAGACGAACGGGTCGCCGCCCTTGAGCCGGACGACGTCGTGACCGGCGCGCGCCTCGCGCACCAGCAGCGCGTTGATCGCATCCTGCGGCATCGAATGGTGCGAGCGGCGCTTGGCCACCGAGATCATCCGGCAGCCGGGCCGCGCCATCGCGAGGATCGCGGGATCCACCAGCCCGTCGTGGACGATGACCCGCGCGCTCCTCACCAGCTTGGCGGCGCGCAACGTCAGCAGGTCGGGATCGCCCG
>DATLDS010000204.1:0-12822 GCA_035525735.1 Novosphingobium sp. | reverse complement strand
CGCCGATCGTCGCCAGCGCGCCGCCCTGCTTGGTCAGCGTCAGGCTGCCGCCGAGCCCGGTGGTCAGCACCGAGAGCGTTCCCGCGGTCGCGCGAATGTCGGCGCTGCCCGCGGCCGAAGTGAGGTTGTCCGCGACCAGCGCGGCGGTATCGAGGTCGAGCGTCGTGCCGAACGTCACGTCGGCGAGTTGCGCGGCCTGGCCGATGGCGCCGGTGATCGAGCCGCCCGCGACCAAGTCGGTCTTGCCGAAGCCGGAATCGAAGAACTCGGGCGAGCCGCCCGCGTCGGTCGCGACCAGCCCGATCGGCGCGGTCGTCTGCCCGGTCAGCACCACAGTAACGTCGCCGGCGGCATTGAGCTGTCCGACGTAGTAGTTGTCGGAGGTGATACCCGCGCCCGAGGTGTCGGCGAGCGTGATCGTGCCGCCCTGCGTATCGAGCGTGCCGACCGCGATCTGGTCGGCGCTGATCGTGATGTTGCGATCGGCCACCACGCGGTTGAGCGTGACCACGTCGACCACGGCGCCGGTGGTGTCGCCGAGGCCGGCGCGCACGACGATGTCGCCGCCCGCGCCTTGCGCGAACAGCGCTCCGCCCGCAACGTTCGTGCCGGTCGAGACTCCTCCGACCGGCGCGACGCCGGTGAGCGAGCCGTCGATGTCGAGGGTGAGCGAACCGCCCGCGGTGAGGTTGTCGAACCGGGCGTCGCCATCGGAGATCAGCGTGAGGTTGCCGGTTGCCCCGAGCCCGGCCACGCCGCGTTGCGCGGTGGGTAGCGCGTTCTCGCTGCCGCCGATGCGAGTGATCGAGCCCTGCGCCAGAATCTCCATCGATCCCGCGTCAGTGCGGATGAACCCGCTGTCGAGCGCCGGCGTCGCGCCTTGCACGTACGGTGCGATAAACACGTCGTCGGCGCTGCGAATCGAGACGGTATAGCCGTTGGGCGCGACGGCGCCGCCGACGGTCAGCTGGTTGGTGATGACCACGTCGCCGGTGGTGCCTAGGCTGTTGTTGAGCCTCACGTCTCCGCCGGCGCTGCCGGTGCCGATAACGATGTCGCCATCGCGCGCCGGATCGGCCGTCGAATAGCCGAAAGCGGTGAACACCAGGCTGCCGCCGGCGGTCGCCGAGGTGACGTCGATCGCGCCGCTCGCCCCGCCGAGCGGAGCGCCCGCGCCCAGCCCGACACCCAACAAGGCGTTCACATCGCCTAGCTGGACAAGACCGCGGGCGACCGCGTTGACGTTCGCCGCGGTCGAGGTCAGCGTGCTTCGGCCGAAATTCGGATCGGGATTGCCGCTGGCGGGCGTGCCCTGGGCGAGCCCGGTGATGTCGC
This sequence comes from Novosphingobium sp., assembly GCA_035525735.1. Taxonomy (GTDB): domain Bacteria; phylum Pseudomonadota; class Alphaproteobacteria; order Sphingomonadales; family Sphingomonadaceae; genus Novosphingobium. The sequence goes on along the minus strand of DATLDS010000204.1, from coordinate 11,487 downwards.
CGCCGCTGGCGGTCAGGTCGATGTCGTTGCTGGCGGTGATCGAGCCGGCGCGAATGTGCGTCGAACTGGTGAGCGTCGCCCGCCCGCCCGAAGTCAGCGTGTCGACGCGCAGCTCGTCGCCCGCGGTCGTTGCCGAGCCGCCCTGCTTGATCAGCGTTGCGTCGTTGCCCCCCGACCCGGTGCCGAGGCGAAGCGTTCCTGCGGTCGCTGTGAGGGCTAGGCCTCCGGCAGTCGCGGTGGCGCTGTCGATCGTGAGCGCCGCGGCCGAAATCGTCGCGTCCTCGCCCGCGAGAACGGTTCCGAACTGGCCGACGCCGCCGGCGGTGACGCCTGCTGAGCCGGTCGCGGTGAGGTTGGCCGCGCCGAAATCGGCGGCGAGCACGGTGCCGGTGGTGACCAGCGTCGGGGCCGCCGGGGTGGCGACCGTCGCCAGGCCGGTGACATCGCCCGCCGCAGCGAGCGTGATGTCGTGGCCGGCGCCGTAAGTCGTCGCCGAAAGCAGCGCGATGTCACCGTTGCTCGAAGCGATGTCGATGGTCGCGAAGCTGTTGAGCGCGTCGTCGGCGCGAGCGGCGTTGCCCGCGTCGATCGCCTCGCTCACGGTGACGTCGCCGGCCGCGCGCACGAGCAGGCTGGCGCCGTCGACTTTGCCCAAGGTGACGACGCCGTTGTCGGCGCTCACGCTGATGTCCGATTCGCGGCCCGCGACACTGCCGCCGATCAGCGCGCTGTTGCCCAGCAGGAGATTGCCGGTGGCCTGGATGAGCAGTTGCTCGGCGTTGTTGGCCGGTGTTCCGTCGCTGTTGGCGATCAGGGTCAGCCGTCCGCTGCCCTGGACGATGTCGCTGGTGGTCGAATAAATCGTGAGGTTGCGGCCCGCCTGCTGCGTGACCGCGCCCGCTGAGCCCAGCGTGACCAGGCCGTCGGCGGCAACAGTGTAGTCGCGCCCGGCGGTAACCGCGCCGCTCAACGAAGCGGCGCCGGCCGAATTGACGATCGCGTCGCGCGCCGCGCTCAACGTGGTGACGGCGGCCCCACCCGTTCCGGCACCGATCACGATGTTCGAGCCATCGAGCGTCGGAGAAGTCTCGCCCGCGACGAAGCTCACGTTCTGCCCGCTGAACTCGATGTGGCGGTTGTCAGGCCCGGTCCCCGCGGCGGTAACGCCGGCGAGCCTCATTTGACTGGCGTTGGCGGTGAAGTCGTCGCCCGCGCTCATCGCGCCAGTGGCGGTGATCGTGCTCCCGGCCATCAACCCGATGTCCTCGGCGGCAGTGATCGTGCCGAGCGAAATCGAGTTGTCGGCGGCGATCCCGACCGACTGTCCGGCGATGGTGGTGCTCACGACATCGGCACCGCGTAGCGCGACATCGCCGTTCGCGGCGACTTGTCCGGCCCGGGCGGTGCCCGCCTCCGACCGTACGTCGACATGGCGACTCGCCGAGATCGACGTGATCGTCGCGTCGCCGCTGGTCGCGCCGAGCGCGGCGACGACGACATCGCCCATGGTCCCGCCAGCGGTGAGCGTGCCCGCGCTGATCCCGGTGGCGGTGCCGGTGGTGTTCGTCGAGATCAGTTGGATCGCGCCATTGCCGACCACCGCGTCGTTGAGGTCGATGCGGCCCGCGCCGGTCGCGGCGCCGGTGGTCACGGTCAGCCCGGATCCCGCGGCGACCTGGTCGAGCAGGACGAGGCCGCCCGCGGTCACGCCGATCGCTCCGGCTGTCCCGGCGACGCCGGCCCCCATGGCATCGCGTCGCTCTGCGGCGGTGAGATCAACCCGGCCGCCCCCGATTGTCGTCAGCGCGCCGTTGGCCGCCGAGATCGCGATGTCGCCGCCGTAGGCGGTGACATCGGTAATGCGAATGTCGGTATTGCTGGTCAGCGAGGCGTCGCCGCCGCCGAGCCCGTTGCCCGCGCCCGCGATCAGCGAGCCGCCGACGCGCAAGTCGTTGCCCGCGCCGCTGCCGCCCGATTTGCTCAGCGTGAGATCGGTGCCCGCCGAGGCCGAGTCGAGCGCGAGGGTACCGTTGCCCGCGGTCGCGGTGACCGTCCCGCCGGTCGAAGTAACCGCGCCGGCCAGGAGCCCCGAGGCCCCGAGGGTAACGTCGCCGGCGCCAGAAATGGCGCCTAGCTGTGCCACGCCCCCCGCCGTCGCGGTCACCGTGCCGCCGCTCGAGGAAAGCGCCGCGGCCGCGTAATCGGGCGCGGGCGAGGAAGCGAAGGTCGCGCTTGAAGCGCCCGGCGTGGCGGACGTCGCGATGCCCGTCACGTCTCCGCCGGAGGCGGTGACCGAAACGTTGCCGGCAACCGCGATGCTGTCGCTGCGGATGTTGGTCGAGCTCGTGAGTTGCGCTGGGCCGGTCCCAGAGATGGCGGCAGCGCGCAGCTCGTCGCCCGCCGTCGTCGCCGACCCGCCTTGCTTGGTGAGGATCAGCGCGCCCGCCCCGACGGTCGAGCTCGCCACCGACAGCGTGCCCGTGGTGGCGGTGAGGTTGGTCGCAGCGCTGCCGGTCGTCAGGCTGTCGGCGGTCAGCGCCGCTGCGTTCAGGTTGCCGGCAGTGGCGATGCCGACCGCGCCGAGTTGGGCGGCGAGGCCCACGGTTCCGGTCAGCGCGCCCCCGGCGGTGAGATCGGTCTTGCCATAGGCGGCATCGAAAACCTGGCTGGTGGTGACGAGCGGAATCGCGGTGTCGGTCGCCTGGCCGGTCAGCGCGGCGGTGAAATCGCCCGCGACGGTCACGTCGCCGACGTAGAACTCGCCCGAATTGAGCGTCAGCGTGCCGTTGGCGGATTCGGCGGTGCCGATGGCGATCTGGTCGGCGGTGACCGCGATGTCGCCGTCGGCGCGCACCACCGCCAGCGTGACGATATCATTGCTGGGCGCGCCCGCGGTGCCGGCGTTGACCGTGATCGTTCCGCCCATTCCCTGGGCGAGCAGCGTTCCACCCGAAACCACGGTTCCCGCCCCACCCGGGCCGGTCCCGGTGAGCGAACCCGCGATCGTCAGGTCGATCGACCCGCCCGCGGTGAGGCTGTCGACCCGCAAGTCGCCATCGGACGAGAGCGAGACGTCGCCGCCCGCGCTGACTTGGCCGAAGCCCCGGTCGGTCACCGGCAGCGCGTTCTCGCTGCCGTCGGTCGCGCCGGTGTAGCCGTAAACCGATCCGCCGGCATCGACCTGGATGCTGCCCGCGGTGCTCTGGACCTTTCCTGCGGTGTCAAGCAGGACGTCGTCGCCGGCGTCGATGTCGATCAGGCCGCCCGAAACCAGCGTGCCGATGCGGACGTCGTCGCCCGCGGCGATCGTCGTCGAGCCAAAGATCGCGGCGTTGGCGATCGTCGTGTCGCCCGAGGTGATATTGAGCGAGGCGAGCCTCGCGGTCGCACCGGTCGCTCCGCCGAGCGTGACCGCGCCGCCCGTGTCGATCGTCAGCGCCTGGCCGCCGTCGGTCGTGGCATCGAGCGTCGAGACGAACCCGATCGCACCGCTCATCGTGCTGGTCAGCGTGGTGTCGGCGCCGAGCGTGACCGCGTCGGTGTATGTCTGCGCCCCCGTGGTTTGGACGCTGCCGCCATTGAGCGCAATCGCGCCCCCCCCGTCGGCGGTGAGCGACGCGAGCGCTGCGGTGCTGCCGATCGCGTCGCCGACGCCATCGCCGAAGGTCTTCGCACCGGCGGTCGTAACGGTGAGCGCGCGCGCAGCCACCGCGTCCGAATCTATCGTTCCCGCAAAGGCGATCGCTCCGCTCATCGTGCTGCTCAGTACGGTGTCCGCGGTGAGAACGACGTCGTCGCCATACGTCTGCGCACCCGTCGTGGTCACCGCGCCGCCGTTGATGTCGGTGGTGCCGCCGCCGTTGGTCGTCAGCGAGGTCAGCGCCCCGCCCATCATGTCGCCGACCGCGCCGGCGAACATCGTTGTCCCGGCAGTGGTGACGGTCAGCGCTTGCCCGCCCTTGACCGTGTCGGCAAACATGATGTCGCCCGCCGCGCCCATGCCGCTGCTGGTTAGCGTGGTCGTCGCGCCGAGCGTGACGGTGCCATTGTAGGTCTGGGTGGCCGTCGTGCTGACGACGTTGCCCGAGAGGGTCGTGGCGCCATTGGCGGTGAGGTTCGCCAGCTTCTTGTCGATCCCGCCGAATTGTCCGACCGGGCCGTTGAAATCGATCGTCGCCGCGGTCGCGCTCAGGTCGAAGGCGCCGCCCTGGCTCAGCACGCTGCTGCCGAAGGTGAGCGCGCTGCCCGTGAGCGTGCTGTTCGCGTAGAGATTCAACGGCCCGTAAGTCTGCGCTCCGGTCGTTTCGACCGACCCACCGAACAGCTCGGTGATGCCGACCACGCTGAGGCTGGCCAGCGGGGTCGTGTCTCCCACCGCCTTGTCGAATTCGACCCCGGCATTCGCGGCGTTGATCGACAGGTCGAACGCCCCGTCGACCGTATCGCGGAAGAGAATGCGGCCGGCGGCCCCGGTGGCGGTGTTGGTGAGGGTGGTGAGCGCCCCGATCGTGACCGCATCGCCATAAGTCTGCAGCCCGTTGGTCGTCACCGATCCGCCGTTGATCGCGGTGGTCCCGCCGGCGTCGGTGGTCAGCGAGGCCAGCGGTGCGATACTGCCTATCGCGCCGGCGAGCGTGGTGGCGCCCGTCGTGTTGACCGTCAGCGCCTTGGCGCCGTCGACCGCACCGTTCAGCGTTACCGCCTGGCCGCCGGTGCTCGCCAGCGTGACGTCGCCCGCGAGCATGATCCCGCCGGTCGTAGCGGTGAGCGAGACCTCGTCGGCGGCCGACTGGATGACCGCGGCTGAGGCGTTGCCCAGCACGATGTCCGCGCCGGTGACCGAGTACAATCCGGGGGTCGCGCTGACATTCCCGGCCAGCGTGGCGGTCTCGGCCGCATCGACCCGGACCGAGCCGTCAGGGACGACGAGGTCGCCGGTCACCGTGATGTTTCCGGCTGTGCCGCCGAGGTCGGTGTTGACCAGCAGGATGCCGTTGGCGGTGGCGGTGCCGAGCAGGACGTCGCCGTCGTGCGCCGAATCGGGATTGGTGGCAGCGTCGGCATATGCGGTAAGGATCACCGCGCCGCCGGCGGTCGCCGAGGTCACGTCGACCGAGCCGTTGCTCGGACGCGAAGCGTTGCCGCCGATGATCGTCGCATCCTGCGCCGCGTCGAGCGCGCCGAGCTGGACCAGGCCGTCGCCGATCACGCGGATCGCGCCGATCTGGCTGGTGAGGTCGGCGCGGCCGAATGAAGGATCGCTGTTCGCAGCGTTGGAAGTGCCCAGCGCGAGACCGGTCAGGTCGCCACCGGCGGTCAGGTTGATGGCCAGCGCATCGACCGAGCCGAGGCGCATGTCCTCACCCGAGATGAGCTGGACCCCGTTGCTGACGACGGTGATGTCGCCCGCGGTGAAGGTGCCTTCGGTGAACAGCGTCGCCGTCGGGTCGAAGGTTGGCGGAGCGCCGCGGGTTACCCCGCCCAACGTCTTGGCAGTGACGTCGCCGAGCGAAAGGTCCTTGGTGGTGTCGAAGATCAGCCCGACTTCGCCGGTGCCGGCGGTTCCACCGTTGATCGCGGTATCGCGCGCGAAATCGATCGCGCCGGTCGTCCCGGCATCGAGAATCACATAGCCGCCTCCGGCCCCGTTGCTGTCCGAAGTCAGCGCGAGGCCCGAAAGGCCAGTGATGTTGCCTGCGGTCGCGGTGATGTCGACGTTGCCACCGGCGCTCTGGATGACGGGCGTGGCGCCGCCCAGCGTCACCGAACTGCCGCTGACGGTGTAGTTGCCCGCGGCGGTGACCGCACCCGAAAGTGCCGCCGCTCCGCTGGCCGAGACCGATACGTTGCCCGAAGCGGTCGCCGTGCCACCGATCGTCGCGCTACCGTCGGCGCTGATCTGGACGTTCCGGTTGCTCCCCTGTCCGGCGTCGAGAGTGCCGTTCGAGACGATCGGCGAGTTGCTGCCGAACCCCGTGAACAAGAGAATTGTGCCGCCATCGGCCTTCGCGGTCAGCGTCGCGCCGCTGTCGACCTGGAGCAGCGTTCCCATCACCCCGGTGGTATTGGTCGTCGCGAGAATGACCGACTGCCCGGCGACCGAGCCCGACCCGACCACCTCCACGCCCGACAAAGTGGTCCCGGCGGCAATCGAGAAGCTGAGCGGGCTGCCCTGATTGGCGTTGAAGGAGACGTCCCGCGCGGCGATGAGCACCGCGTTGCCGCTCGCGTTGATCGACCCGGCGTTCGAAATCTCTTGGGCGAACATATAGATGTAGCCGCCCGTGCTGTTCAGCGAAGCGGCGGGCAAAGTCATCGACGCACCCTGGATGACGATGTCGGCGGTCGAGGTTCCGGCCAGCCGCGCGTTGCCGCCATTGAGGAAATCGGTGTCGCCGATGCCGAGCGTGGTCAGCACTAGGCTGCCGCCGCTGAACACGCCGCCGGGGCCGAAGGTGATCCCGGCCGGGTTGCTCAGCCAGACCGCGATGTTGCTCTGGCTCGACAGCATGCCGTCGATCGCGGAGCGATAGAGCGTGCCGGCGTTCGGACCCGAATCGACCCCGGTCACCCGGTTGAGCACCGCGTATTGGGTGGCGCCGTTGGCAGTGGTGTAGCTGACCGTGTTGCCCGCGCCGATGTTGTACGTCTGCCAATTGATGACGCGCGACTGGTCGTTGATGTTAACGGTGAGCGAGGTCGGCGTCGGCGTCGGCGCCGCGGTGATCGTGGTTCCGGCCCCTGCTGAAAAACTCGCGCCCTGGGTGCCGCTCAGCACCGGCAGGGTATCGGCAGCGGACTGGCCGTATGCCACTTGCGGGATCGCGCAAACGGCGAGCGTCGTCGCCAGTGCGGTGCCCAGGTGAAGCGCGTGACGCCTGCGATGCGTTCCGGCTACGGTCATGACTTTGGTCCTTGGTTTGAAACGAATATCACCGCCCGAAGCTAAACGGCACGAGCTGCGCGGTGAGCGAGACTAAGAAGCGGTCCTTGGGCACCTTGTTGCCCGTGCCGGTGAGCAGCGGCGGGTCCATCGGGTGCGCGTAGGTCAGGTCGAGCCGCGCCGCGCCGGGCAAGGTGAAGCGCACCCCGGCGCCGATCGATTCGAGGCGGCGGTCGGCCTCGGTCGTCCCCGTGTCGAGGTTCCACAAGCGGATGCCGTCATAGAATCCATAGATTTGCGTGCCGAATTTCGGCCCGGTCGGCAGGTTGGCGCGCAGCTCGACGCTGGTCGAATAGGCTTTGTCGCCGGTCGCCGCGCCCGGATCGTAGCCTCGCCCGACGGTGAGGTTGCCGATCGAGAACTCGTCGTAGTTGAGCAGCGGATCGTGCGTCCACTGGCCGCGGACCTCTCCGGCGAGCTCGAATATCGGGCCCCAGCCGATCTTGGCGTCGAACTGGCCGCGGATCACCGTGGCCTTGGCGTTGCCTTCGAACCGCGACGGCGCGTACCCGCCGACGAACTGGCCGGTCTTGGTCGCCTCGAACAGGTCTAGTCCTTGGCGGAACTCGACGAACCCGCCGAACGCGGTGCGCTCGGTCCCGTCGGGCTGGAGCGCGCGCGCGTTGCCCGAAAAGCGCGTGTAGGCGGTGCTGATCCGGTCGAGGTTGAGCGGCGAGCTGCCCCCCACCCCGCCGAGCTTGGTGCGCTGGTCGATCCGCTCGAAGCCCAGCGTCGCGTAGAAGTTGCCGGGCAAGCTGCGCAGCAGCGGCTGGGTCACCTCGGCGTTGAGGATGTACGATTTGGTCCTGAGTTCGAGCGTCGGCAGGTCGGGCCGCGAATCGGCATAAGTCGCGCGCAGCGCCAGCGTCGTCCCGTTCTGCGCGAGCAGCATCTCGTGGCCCGCCTGGACGATCTTCTGCTCGTCGAAATCGATCGGCGTGAACGAGCCGGCGATATAGGTGAGATCGCCCAACCCGGTCAGCCCGAACAGCTCGGCGCGCGCGTACGCGGTCTCCCGACCCAGTTGCCGGCTGTTGTAGTTCTGGACGTTCGCGATCACAGCGAAGCGGTGATAGTCGACCGTGAGCTCGCCGATCACCTCGCCCGGCGCGCCGCCCGCGGGCTGGAGCGCAAGCCGGACGTCGAGCCCGGGAATGTCGTCGGCGAGCAGCAGCAGGCGCTCGGCCTCGGCTTCGTTGAGCGGATCGAGCGACTGGAGCGTCGCGATCCGGCTTTCGATCAGCCGCTCGTACGGTCCTGCATCGCCGCGCACGCGGGTCTCGACGATGTGCGCGGTGACGACCTCGAGCTTGAGCGGGCCGCCGTCGAGCCGTTGCGCCGGGATCTGCACGGTCGCGACGTAGCGCGCGCGGCGAAGCGCGGCATTGGCCTGGTCGCGGATGTCGCAGACCACGCGCACCGGCTGCTCGCCCGCTGGCGCTTCTATCCCGGAGAGCAAAGGCACGAGTTCGGGCGCTAGGGGCGCGCCGGCGATCCCGGAGAACTGGACGTCGGGGATCGTCGTGCGCAGATCGCTCGAATCGAGCGGGCAGGGCCCGCGCGCGAAAGCCTGGCTCGAATCGACCTCGACGGTGCTGGTGTTGTCGCGGCGATCGGGGACGGGCGGATTGACCTCTTCGCGCGTCGGCACCTGGCCCTGGGATTGCGCATGCGCCGCCCCGCCCCAACCGAGCAGGGTGCCCGCCAGCAATACAGTACGCCAGTGTCCCGCCATTCCCTCACCCCCAATCGTCCCTGCGGCCTGCCCGTCGTCACGGCCCGGTGTCGCGAGGTCTCGCGACCGTCACGTAGGAGCAACCCATTCTTTTTTTTGAGGACAGGTGATTGGAGCCTGCGGGCGTTCGAGTCAACCGGATCACGCGCGGTTAACCTCATGGATTATCCGCCTATACCGTTGAGAAAGCGCGCCCACGGTTGCGCTTCGGGCCGATCCGAGCGTTGCGGCGCCCATTGCCTCTCGAGCAGCCCGCGAGCCTCCGCTTCGGCCATCCCCAGGCGCTCGCGGTGGTAGCGGTAGAAGAACGCCGAGACTCGGTAGTTCATGATGCAGTGGACGTGCACCGGCTCGCCCCCGGCTGTCTCCAGGGCGGCCACGAACGCCCGGTAGTGGTCCTCGGTCGGCGCATCGAACGGCACCGGGATGTGGGTGTAGCCGATCCCGCGCGCGGCGAGTTTTTCGGCTTCGCCGGCGAGCGCCTCGGGGTGCTCGTCGAGCGCCAGGTTGATCACGTGGCGCGTGCCGATCGCGGCGAGCGCGTCGAGGTCCTCGTCGCGCAATCGGCCCGAGGTGGTGCGGTGGGGCGCGAGCCGTTGGAAGTTGCGGATGTGCTCGGGGTCGCTCACCGCGCCGGCATAGCAGGCGCGGCGAGCGTGCGAAACGTGATCGACCAGCGCGTCGCTTGCTGCGGGACGATCGAATGTTCCCACTCGGTCCGGACCTCGCCCGAAAGGGCGTAAATCGAGCGAGGAGCCAACGGTAGCGCGCGCCGCTCGAACCCGCCCGCCGCGCGCCGGCGCAAGCGCAACACCGCGGGCGCGCCAAGCGAGAGCCCGATCACCGTGCCGAACTGCGGGCGATCGCGGTGCCAGCCGATCGCCGCGCCGGGATCATAGCGGATCACCAGCGCCTGGCGTAGGGCTTCGGGATCGAGCCCGGCGAAGGCGGCCGCGCGGTGCTTGAGCGGTTCGAGCCAGGGGGGAATCGGCGGCGCGTCGAGAACTCGCCCGCGCTCGAAATCGTAGCCATAGCCGAACGAGGCGGTCAGCCGCCTGCCTTCCCAGCCCTGGAACCTGAACGGCGCGAGCCCGGCGGCGTCGATCCGCGCGGCGAGCTTGGCCTCCTCGGCTGGGGTGACGAACTCCTCGCCGAGGCGCAGACCCGGGAGAACCGGCCTCGGCGCGAAAAGATCGAACTGTTGCAGCGACATGAGTGCGATATGGGATTCTTTCGCAGAGCTTCCAATGGCAGGTCACGCGACTCGATCGCCCCGCGCGGTCATCTCGCGCCATAACTCCTTGCCGCCGAGCCTGGCCACGCGATCGCCCAGCCGTCGCGCCCAGAACGCATCGTTGCCGAACGCGCTGCGCCAGCTCATCAGCCGCCGGGTATAGCGGTTGAGCGGATACTCCAGGGTGAACCCGATCGCGCCGTGGACGCGGTGAAGGATCGGCACCGCGATCTCGATCGCGCGGTTCATGCGCAACTTGGCGGCGGCGATCTCGAAGCTGGCGTCGCCGGCCTCGAACGCCTGTGCTGTCGCCTGGCCGGCGGCGAGCACCGCGGCGATCTCCTCGCTCGCTTCGGCCAGCGCCTGCTGGACCGCCTGGAACTTGGCCAGCGGCTTGCCGAACTGGACGCGCGTGTTGACGTGCTCGATGGCCAGCGCGAACGCGCTCTCGAACGCGCCCGCGGCTTGCGCGACGAGGCAAAAGGCGCCTTGGGCTCGCAGATCGGCGTTCGAAGCGAAGGCTGCGGCGGGCTCTCCGGTGAAGCGCACCTTGTCGCGAGGCTGGCCGTCGGGCGATGCGCCTTCGGCGAAGCTGCACGCCGCGCCTGGATAAAGCCGCAAGCCGCCCTCGGCCGCCGCGAGCACCGCGGCGCAGTGCCGCCCGAACGCCACCCGATCGCCGTCAAGCAGGCCGATCGACCCATCGGGCGCGTCAATCCCGGCCTCGGCCAACAAGTGATGCGCGACGATCGTCTCGCCGAGCGGCGCGGCCAAGGCGTGCGCGCCGGCGAGGCGCAGCACCGCGTAAAGATCGCCCCAGTCGCCGCCGAACCCGCCCTTTCTTTCGGATACGAGCAGCGTGGCGAAGCCGGCTTCGGTCAGCCGCGGCCAGGCGGCGGCGAAATCCGCTCCCGCCAGTTCGGCGAACAGCCCTTCGGCCATGTCGGCAAGGAGCTGGCGGTTGTCGCTCATCTGAGGCCCAGCCCCCGCGCGATGATGCCGCGCAACACTTCGGGCGTCCCGCCGCGCAGGCTGTAGCTCGGCGACTGGACGAGGATGAAGCTCAGCAGCCGGGCCAGCCGGCTGTCGTCGGCGAGATCGACGTCCTTGACGACCGCCTGGGCCAGCCGCGGCATCGCCTGCTCATAGGCGTTGCCGAGGTCCTTGACGATCGCCGCCTCGACCATCGGATCCTCACCCGCGGCGAGCTTGGCGGCGGTCGCCAGGCTCATCTGGCGCAATGTCCACATCTCGGCGGTGAGCCGTCCGATCAGCTCGGCCAGCGCCGGCTCGGGATCGGCGCCGGCATGGTCGATCAACGCCTCGAGGAGCATGTGGCTCGAGAGATAGCGCTCGGGCCCCGAGCGCTCGAGCGCGAGCTCGGCGGTGACTTGCTTCCACCCCGCGCCTTCCTCGCCGACCAGCGCGTCGAGCGGGACCAACACGTCCTCGAAGAAGATTTCGTTGAAGTGGTGCTGGCCGGTCATGTCGACGATCGGCCTTACCGTGACGCCGGGCAGGTCGAGGTCGATCATCAGCTGCGACAGCCCCTGCTGACGCTCGCTGCCTTCCTCG
>DATLDS010000203.1:0-2963 GCA_035525735.1 Novosphingobium sp. | reverse complement strand
TGGGCGTTGCGCGCGGTCGGTCCCGAGCCGCGCCCGCCGCGCCCGCTGGCGCCGTCGTCGAGCGGCGAGGAAGCCGCGCCCGACCCGCCGACCGCGCCTTCGCCCGAGGCGCGCGTCGCCGCGACGCGCGGTGTGTTGATCCATCGCCTGCTCGAACGCCTGCCCGAATTGGGCGAGGCCGATCGCCCGGGCGCGGCCACGAAATGGCTGTCCCGCGCGGCTGCACACCTCGGCGAACCGGACCGCGACGAGATCGCGCGCGCCGCGCTGGCGGTGCTCGGCGACCCGCAGTGGGCCGAGGTGTTCGGCCCCGACTCGCTCCCCGAGGTGCCGATCGCCGCGATGGTCGGCGGGCGCGTGATCGCGGGGACGATCGACCGCCTCGTGCTCGGCGCCGAGATCATCCGCATCGTCGATTACAAGACCGCGCGGCGCCCGCCCGAAAGCCTCGCGCAGGTGCCGCCGGCGCATATCCGCCAGATGGCCGCCTACGCCGCCGCGCTCCAGGCGATCCATCCCGCGATGCGCGTCGAGGCGGGGCTGCTCTACACGCAGGCGCCGCGGATGATCGCGATTCCCGCCGAGGTGCTCGAGGCGCACAAGCCCGGCTCCGAGCCGCTACAGGAAAGCTATCCGGCCTGAGGCGTTGCCCTCACGGAACCCGCGCCTAGATAGATGCAAAGCCCAAGGAGCCGACCATGCCGACCAAAGCCGTTACCGACGCCAGCTTCGCTGCCGATGTCCTCCAGTCCGACAAGCCGGTGCTGGTCGATTTCTGGGCGGAATGGTGCGGGCCGTGCAAGATGATCGGCCCGGCGCTCGAGGAAATCTCCGACGAGCTCGCGGACCGTGTGACGATCGCCAAGATGGACATCATGGAGAACACCGACACGCCGCCGCAATACGGCGTCCAATCGATCCCGTTCATGGTGCTGTTCAAGGATGGCAAGAAAGTGAACGATCTGCTCGGCGCGCGGCCCAAGAGCCAGCTCAAGGGCTGGCTGGAGAGCGTGCTCTAAATTCCTCCCCGGATCGGAGAGGGACTAGAGGGCGTTTAGCCGCGCCGCCAGATCGTCCCACAGCCGCTCGCTCGATGCGCCGATCAAGCCTTTGCGGGCGTGGTCGTCGAGGCGATAGGCAGTCCCATCGGGGCGCGCCGCCTTGCCGCCGGCCTCGTTGACGAACAGCACCCCCGCGGCGTGGTCCCACGGCAGCGTGCGCTCGAACAGCGCGAGGTCGTTCACCCCCAGCGCCAGCCGCGGATACTGCTCGGCGGCACAGCGCGGGATGTCGAGCAGCGTGTAGTGCGGGGCAACGTGGGCCTGAACCGCGGCGCGCTTGGCCGCGCTCATGTAGATCAGCGAGTTGGCCAGGATCGGCGGATCGGCCTTGCTGTCGCGCGCGACGATGCGTTCGTCGCCGATGAACGCGCCGCCTCCGCGCGTCGCGTGGCAAGCGCGTCCGCTGAGGCAATCGTAAATCCACCCGGCCACCGTCTCGCCCTGCTCGGCGAGCGCGACGATCACCCCGAACGGCGGCTCGCCCTCCGCGAAATTGTTGGTCCCGTCGAGCGGATCGATCACCCAGCACAGCGCGTCGCTCAGCCGATCGAGCACCGCCGGGTCGGCGTGCGCCGCTTCCTCGCCGACGATTCCCGCCTCGGGGAGCAGCCGTGCGAGCCCCTCGGCGAGGATCGCCTCGGCCTCGCGATCGGCGATCGTGACGACGTCGGCCAGCTCGCCGGCGGCCGCCTTGGCGTCGATCTCGTGCGCGGCAAGCTTGCGCCAGCGCGGCAGGATCGCGCGTTCGCTGGCTTCGCGCATCAGCGCCGCGACCGCGGCGGAGAGAGCATCGCTCAACTGCGGTAATCCGCGTTGATCGAGATGTAGCCGTGCGTGAGGTCGCAGGTCCACACCGTGGCGCGGCCCCCGAGACCATCGGCGCCGAGCCCGAGGTCGACCTCGACGGTGACCTCGTCGCCCGCGAGGTGCCTGGCGACCGGGGCCTCGTCGTAATCGGGCAGCGGCTGGCCCTCGCGCGCCGCCCACACGCCGCCGAACCCGATCGAGAGCTTGTCGCGATTCGCGGGCTCGCCGGCCTTGCCCACCGCCATGACTACGCGCCCCCAATTGGCGTCGCCGCCCGCGAGCGCGGTCTTGACCAGCGGCGAGTTGGCGACCGCGAGGCCGATTTTGCGCGCGCTGTCGTCGCTCACCGCGCCCGAAACGCTGACGGTGACGAACTTCCTGGCGCCTTCGCCGTCGCGCACCACGAGTTGCGCGAGCTGGAGGCAGACGTCGTGAAGCGCGGCGGCGAACGCGTCGGCGCCCGCGTCGTCGAACGAGGCGAGGCGCTTGTTGCCCGCCGCGCCGGTGGCGAAGGCGAGCACGGTGTCGCTGGTCGAGGTGTCGCTGTCGACGGTGATGCAGTTGAACGTGCGCCGGTTGGCCTGCGACAGCAGTTCCTGAAGGAATTCGGGCGCGACCGCGGCGTCGGTGAAAATATAGCCGAGCATCGTCGCCATATCGGGGGCGATCATCCCCGAGCCCTTGACGATCCCGGCGAGCGTCACCGTGCGTTCATCGACCACCGCCGTGGCCAGCGCGCCCTTGGCGAAAGTGTCGGTGGTGCCGATCGTCCGCGCTGCTTCCTCCCACGAGCAGGGCGCCGCGGTGAGGGCCGCGGCGACGCCCGCGCGCGCCTTGTCCTGCGGCAGCGGTACGCCGATCACCCCTGTCGAGGAGACCAGCACCTCGCGCGCGTCACAACCGAGGTGCCCGGCGACTTGCGCCATGATTCCCTCGACCGCCTCGCGCCCGCGGTAGCCGGTGAATGCGTTCGAGTTGCCCGCGTTGACCACCAGCGCCCGCGCGCGGCCGGCCGCGACCGCCTCGCGCCCGAGTTCGACCTCGCTCGAGCAGCAGACGTTCCGCGTGAACACGCCGGCGAGCGCGGTGCCCTCG
>DATLDS010000198.1:0-3963 GCA_035525735.1 Novosphingobium sp. | reverse complement strand
GGGGACCGCGGTGGCGATCGCGTTGATCCGCGGGACGGCGGGATACTTGGTCATCGATCAAGATACGTTTGGCGCCGCCAAATGGACGCCGCTCGAACGCGATAGACGCAAAAAACGGCGCCGCAATCGCGACGCCTTCAGCGTGTCTCCCGGATGGTGGGCGTAGCAAGGATTGAACTTGCGACCCCTACGATGTCAACATAGTGCTCTACCACTGAGCTATACGCCCGCACCATCCGGCGGCCCGCAATGGCGGGCAGGGGAGCGCCTTTAACGAGGGTCCGCTATGCTGGCAAGCGGCTACCGCTTGCCTATGGCCGCCTCGCCGCCGAACACCCGCTCGACCTCCATCACCAGGTCCTTGAGGTGAAACGGCTTGGACAGCACCTTGGCCTGCGGCGCCTCGCGGTTGGCCTTGAGCGTGACCGCGGCGAACCCGGTGATGAACATCACCTTGGTCGCCGGGCTGATCTCGGCGCAACGCTGGGCGAGCTCGATCCCGTCCATCTCGGGCATCACGATGTCCGACAGGAGCAGGTCGAAATGCTGGGTCTCGAGCAGCGGCAGCGCCTCGGTCCCGCGATCGACCGCGACGACGTCGTAACCGGCGTTCTCGAGCGCGCGCGCAAGGTAGGCGCGCATCGCCTCTTCGTCTTCGGCGAGAAGGATGCGGATCATGCGCGCAGGTTTCCCAGCTTGGCCCGCGGGCGGCCGGCCCGCCGCGGTTCAGGAACTCCATAGCGCGCGGCGGGTTAAAATTCTGCGCTCGATTTTCGTCCCGGCCCGCTTTGACACGAGCCGGCAAGGCCGTCACCGTCGGGCCATGCTGTTCGCCTCCGCGCCTTCGTCCGATTCGATCGACGGCGGATCGATTCCCGGACTGGCGGAGGTTCCGGCGTTCCGGTTGAGCGGCAGCGCCGCCTCGCCGGTGCCGGTGCTGATCGCGGTGCCGCACGCCGGGCGCGCTTATCCGCGCGCGCTGCTCTCGGCGATGCGCGACGCCGAATACGCCGCGCCGCGGCTCGAGGACCGGCTGGTCGACGCGCTCGCGCGCGAGGTCGCGCGCGCGACCGGCGCGGCGCTGCTGGTGGCCAATGCGCCGCGCGCGATGCTCGATCTCAACCGCGCCGCCGACGACGTCGATTGGGAGATGATCGCCGACGCGCCCGTGATGACGACGCGGCCCGCGCCCGGACGGCGCGCGCGCAGCGGGCTGGGCCTCGTCCCGCGGCGGCTGCCGGGGCGCGGCGAGATCTGGCGCGGGCGGCTCGAGCGGAGCGAGCTCGAGGCGCGGATCGCGGGCATCCACACCCCATACCACGCGACGATCGACGCGGTGCTGGCCGACATGCGCGCGCGGTGGGGCGCCGCGCTGCTGATCGATTTTCATTCGATGCCGCCGCTGGCGGCGCGGGCGAGTGGCGCGCCCGCGGCCGAGTTCGTGATCGGCGACCGCTTCGGCGGGGCGTGCGACGGCGCGCTGGTCGGGGCCGCTTTCGCGCATTTCGCCGAGAACGGCCGACGCGCCGCGCACAACCGCCCGTACGCGGGGGGCTACGCGCTCGAACGCCATGCCGCGCCGCGCCGCGGCATCCACGCGCTCCAACTCGAGGTCGACCGTGGCGCCTACCTCGATCCGTCGCTGCGCGAGCCGGGGACGGGGATGGACGACACCGCGGCGCTGCTGGCCGGGTGGGTGCGCCGACTCGCCGACGAAGCCGCGCTGCTCGGCGGCGAGCGCGCCACCGACTGGGCGGTCGCGGCCGAGTAGCTAGTTCGCCGGCGTCGTCGCCGCTTCCCCGCCCGTCCGGTACTTGTCGAACCACGCCAGGATCGCCGCCGCCTTGGCCGCGCTTTGCGAGGGGCGCGCGGCGATGCCGCCGTGGCTCGCGCCGGGGACCTTGACCAGCGCGGTTGGGACCCCGGCGATCTGCAACGCGGCGTAGTATTGCTCGGCCTCGCTGACGGGCGTGCGGTAGTCTTCGCTGCCGACGACGACCAGCGTCGGGGTCTTGACGTTGCCGACCAGGCTCAGCGGCGAGCGCTTCCAATAGGGGTCGGGATCGACCCACGGCGGGTTGTCGAACCAGTAGCGCGAAGTGAACAGCGTGGCGTCCATCGTCAGCGCCTCGCTGGTCCAGTTGATCACCGGCTTCTGCGCCGCGGCGGCCTTGAAGCGGTCGGTCTTTCCGACGATCCACGCGGTCAGCACCCCGCCGCCCGATCCGCCGGTGACGAACAGGTTGGCCGGATCGGCCACGCCGCCGGCGATCGCCGCGTCGACCGAGGCCATCAGGTCGCCGTAGTCGTCGCCCGGATAGGCGCGGTCGATCAGCTTCGCGAAATCCTCGCCGTACGAGGTCGAGCCGCGCGGGTTGGTGTAGAGCACTGCGTAGCCGTGCGCGGCGTAGAGCTGGTAGTCGGTCGAGAACTGCGGGCCGTAAGCGCTGTGCGGACCGCCGTGAATTTCGAGGATCAACGGCACGCGCTGGCCCGGCTGGCGCCCCGGCGGCAGCGCCAGCCAGGCGTCGATCGGCTTGCCGTCGGGCGCGGTGACGGCGAGCTTCTCGACCGGGGCGAGCGACTTGGCGGCGATCCAGCCCTCGTTGAGCCGGGTCAGGCGCTGCGCCGCGCCGCCCCTGAGCGCGTAGACGTCGGGCGGGCGCTGCGCGCTGCCGCCGGTCCACGCGATCGTCCCGCCGCGCGAAACGCTGAAGTCGCCGCCGGTGTAAGGCCGGTCGAGCGCGGCGCCGGTGAGCCCCGTCGCAAGCTCACGGCGCGAGCCGTCGAGGCCGATCCGGGCGAGCTTCTTCACGCCCTTGTCGTCGTACGCGACGACCAGGCCGTTGCCCTGCCACTGCGCATCGTCGATCGAGACATCGAGGCCAGCGGTGAGCGAGCGCGGCGCCGAGCCGTCGCGGTTCATCACGTAAAGCTCGGTGTTCTCGTACGTGCGGCGGGTGTCGTCGTAGCCGAGGTAGGCGATCCGGCCGCCGTCGGGCGAACTGACCGGGTTGAAGTCGGGCCCATCGCGCGTGGTCAGCGGGCGCAACGCGCCCCCGGCGACTTCGAGCGCGATTACTTCCGAGTTGTTGAAGTCGCGCTGCCATTGGGGGGTGCGCACCGCCGAGAACAGGATCGTGCGGCCGTCGGGAGTCCAGCTCAGCGGGCCGGCGTCGTCGAACGTGCCGAACGTCAGCTGGCGCGGCGCGCCGCCGTCGGCGGGGACGACGAAGATGTGGCTGTAGCCCGGCTTGACGTAGCCGCCGCCGTCGTTGCGGTAGGCGATCCGGTCGATCACCTCGAGCGGCTCGGCCCACTTGGCGCCCTCGGGCTTGTCGGGCGCCTTGCCCAGCTTGAGCCCCTCGCCGGGGACCCGCATCGTGTAGGCGAGGGTGCGCCCGTCGGGCGACCAGGCGACGCTTTCCGGCGCGTCGGGGAGGTTGGTGACCTTGCTCGCGCTGTCACCGTCGAGCCAGCGGACCCACAGCTGCGCCACGCCGTCGTCGGTCGCGACGTAAGCGATGCGGGTGCCGTCGGGCGACCAGCGCGGCGAGCCGTAGCCGCCCGCGCCGGTGACCAGCGGGCGCTGCCTGCCGCCGGCGGCGTCGACCAGCCAGATGCTCGCGCGGTTGCGATCGGTCATCACGTCGCCGCTCTGGCGGACGTAGGCGATCGTCCGCCCGTCGGGGCTGACTTGCGGATCGCGCGCCGCCTCGAGCTTGAACAGGTCGTTGCCGGTGAACGCCGCGACCGGGCCGTCAGGCTTGGCATCCTCGGCGCGAGCCGCGGCGGAGGCAAGCAACAGGGCGAGCAGGGGAAGGGCGTATCGCATCGGAAGCTCCGCATGAGGAAGCGCCGATCTAGCCCGATCCGGAGCCGCTTTGAAAGGCCAAGAAAAAACCACCTGGTGCAGTGCACCAGGTGGCCAAGGTTCAGGGAGGAGGTGCACTCGCGTGCACC
>DATLDS010000080.1:0-24707 GCA_035525735.1 Novosphingobium sp. | reverse complement strand
CAGGTCGCGCAGCGCGGCGACCACTTGCGGGTCGGCGCTCTCGCCGATCAGCAGCCCCTTGGCCTCAATCAGCAGCACCACCGCGGTCGCGGCGAGGACCAGGCCGATCAGCACCGAGGCGATCCCGTCCCAAACCGGATTGCCGGTAGCGTGGGCGATGAAGATGCCGAGCGCGGCGAGGGCAAGCCCGGCCATGGCGCCCGCGTTCTCGAGCAGGACGATCAGCGTCGGCGCGTCCTTGGTGTCGCGCAGCGCCCGCACGATCGACTTGTCGCCGCGCTCAGCGTCGAATGCACGGAATGCGGCGAGCGTCGACCAGCCTTCGAGGGCCGCGGCGACGCCGAGCACGATATAGGCGACGGTCGGGTCGGTCGCCTCGACCGGCTCGAGCAAATGCAGGATGCCCTCGTACAGCGAGACCCCGGCGCCGAGCGAGAACACCAGGATCGCGACGACGAAGCTCCAGAAATAGAGCTCGCGGCCGTAGCCCAGCGGGTGCATCGCGTCGGCCGGGCGGCGGCTGCGCTTGGTCCCGTAAAGCAGCAGCACGTGATTGGTCGAATCGACCAGGCTGTGCACCCCTTCGGTGACCATCGCCGACGAGCCGGTGATCCCCGCCGCGACGAACTTGGCGACCGCGATCCCGACGTTGGCGGCGAGCGCGGTGAGGATTACGCGGTTGGAGCCGTGGCCTGCCATGCGGTCTCCTAAAGCCAGCCGATGCGGCGGAACCGCACCCACAGGAGCGCGCATACCGCCGCCATCAGCCCTACCGTCGCGGGGAATCCCCACCAGTCGGCGTGCTCGGGAAGGAAGAAGCGGTCGAAGTTCATCCCGTAGATCCCCGCGATCGCGGTCGGCACCGCGAGGATCGCGGCCCACGCGGCGAGGCTGCGGGTCATCGTCCCCTGGCGATGCTGATCGAGCAGCGAAGCGGTCTCGACGATCGAGGCCAGCGTTTCTTTGAGCCCGAGAACGCGCGCCATCGCGCGGCGGACGTGGTCGAGCACGTCGCGAAACCACACGCGCGCCGACGGATCGACCGCGGGTAGTTCGGTCAGCGCGAGGCGTTCGCACACTTCCTGCATCGGGCCGACGACGCGCTCGAAGCGGCGCAACTGGCGGCGCAGGCGGAAGATGCGGCGAATCGTGCCCGGATCGGGGAACGCGTCGATCGCGCTTTCCTCGATCCCGACGAGCGCGCCCTCGAGCTCGTCGATCAGCGGCGAATAGCCGTCGACGATGAAATCGAGCACCGCGTGGAGCACGTAGTCGGGCCCCTCGGCGAGCCGTTCGGGATGCGCCTCGAGGCTCTGGCGCAGCTCGAGGTGCGCGCGGGTGCTGCCCTGGCGCACGCTGACGAGAAAATCGGAGCCGAGGAACAGCGCGGTCTGGCCATAGCTGATCATGTCGCCGGGGCCGAGCGCGGCGGTGCGCGCGACGACGAACAGCTGGTGCCCGTACAGCTCGATCTTGGGCGGGTGGTTGGGGTTGAGCGAGTCCTCGACCGCGAGCGGGTGCAGCCCGAACTGACGCGCGATCGCTTCCATTTCCGCCGGAGTCGGTTCGGCGAGTCCGATCCAGTCGAACGTGCCGCGCTCCAGCGGCTCGCGCGGGGCCCCATCGACCGCCACCGGCAAATCCTGAACCCGGCCCTCGATGTAGCGGCGCGCGGCAACGATCGTCATTGCATTGCCCTGCCAAAGCGCGATGATGCTGGCAATCGCGCAACCAATAGCTTACATCGGTGTCAATAGGGAGAGTCGGTCCGATGAACGCCCCGCCTACCGCCTTCACCCGCCCGCCTCCGGTGGCAACCGACGATGTCGACATGCTGATCGTCGGCGCGGGCATCTCGGGCATCGGCATGGCGGTGCACCTGATCGAGAAGTGCCCCGGCAAGACGTATGCGATACTGGAGCGGCGCGACGACCTCGGCGGGACGTGGGATTTGTTCAAGTATCCCGGCATCCGCTCGGACAGCGACATGCACACGCTCGGCTTCGAGTTCGAGCCGTGGACGCACGAGAAATCGATCGCCGACGGCCCCGCGATCCTCGAATACCTCAACCGCATCGTCGACGAGCGCGGGGTGCGCCCCCACATCCGCTTCGGCAGCAAGGTGCTCGCCGCCGACTGGAACAGCGAAGCGGCGAGGTGGACGGTAACGATCGAAGCCAACGACGGCGCGACGCGGCGCCTGACCGCAAAGTTCCTGTACCTCGGCGCGGGCTATTACGATTACGACGATCCCTATGACGCCGGGTTCGCGGGGCGCGACGAATTTCAGGGCGAGCTGATCCACCCGCAGTTCTGGCCGAAGGACTTCGACCACGCCGGCAAGCGGATCGTGGTGATCGGCTCGGGCGCGACCGCGGTGACGATCGTCCCGGCGATCGCCGAGAGCGCGGCGCACGTCACGATGCTCCAGCGCACCCCGACGTGGTACGCGATCCGCCCCGCCAAGGACGCCTTCGCCAACAATCTGCGCAAGTTCCTGCCCGAGCGCTGGGCCTACGCGATCACCCGCTTCAAGAACATCGCGATGCAGAACATGGTGTTCAAGAAAGCGCGCGAGAAGCCCGAGAAAGTCGCCGAGTTCCTCTCGACCAAGGTCCGCGAAGCGCTCGGCTCGCGCTATGACGCGACCGCGTTCACCCCGCCCTACAACCCGTGGGAGCAGCGGCTGTGCCTGGTCCCCGACGCCGACTTCTTCGAGGCGATCAACCTGGGGAAGGCCGACGTCGTCACCGATCACATCGAGCGCTTCGACGCGCACGGGATCGTCCTCAAGTCGGGCCGGCGGCTCGACGCCGACGCGATCGTCACCGCGACGGGGCTCAACCTCGCGGTCGCGGGCAAGATCGCGGTCACCGTGGACGGGACGCGCGTCGATTTCGCGCAGCGCTTCTATTACCGCAACTGCATGTTCTCGAACGTCCCGAACCTCGCGGCGATCTTCGGGTACTTGAACGCGTCGTGGACGCTGCGGGTCGACATCGTCGCCAATTACCTGACGCGCGTGATCAACCACATGGACGCGGTCGATGCGGACATCGCGATGCCGGAGTTGCGCGCGGGCGAGACGCTCGACGAGGACAACATCTTTGATTTCTCGTCGGGCTACATCCAGCGCGCGCTGCCGATCATGCCCAAGAGCGCGGTGGCGCTGCCGTGGCGGCTCAACCAGGACTATCTCGCCGACCGCAAGTCGATGCGCACCGCGCCGATCGCCGACGGCGTGCTGCGCTTCAGCAAGGCGCACGCGGTGGCGCGTGCCGAGTCCGAGCTCGAGGCGGCGGAGTAAGCGCGCTCCGGTTTGCGAAACCCCGCGCCTTGGCCTAACCGGCGCCCATGTCCGACCCGTCGTCCGCTGTTGGCCGCATCTGGACCGCCGCGCTGGTGGTGATCGGCGACGAGATCCTCTCGGGTCGGACGCAGGACAAGAACATCGCGCAGATCGCCGCGTGGCTCGGCGTCCAAGGCATCCGTCTGAGCGAGGTGCGCGTGGTGCCCGACGTCGAGGACGCGATCGGCGAGGCGGTCAACGCGCTGCGCGCGCGCAACGACTATCTGTTCACCACCGGCGGGATCGGCCCGACGCACGACGACATCACCGTCGACGCGGTGGCCAAGGCGCTGGGAGTCGAGGTGGTGATCCACCCGCGGGCGCGGGCGATGCTCGAAGGCTACTACGCGACCCGCGGCGGGCTCAACGAGGGCCGCCTGCGGATGGCGCGCGTGCCCGCGGGCGCCGACCTGATCGAGAACCGGATGTCCGGGGCCCCCGGCATCCGGGTGGGGAATCTGTTCCTGATGGCGGGGGTGCCGCACATCACCGCGCAGATGCTCGACGCGCTGACCGGCGAGCTCGAGGGCGGGCTGCCGCTGCTGTCGCGGACGATCGGCTGCTGGACTGCCGAAAGCGAGGTCGCCGGGCTGCTCGGCGAGACCGGGCGGGCGCACGGCGATTGCGCGATCGGCAGCTATCCGTTCTTCCGCGAGGGCCGCGTCGGCGCCAATTTCGTGATCCGCTCGACCGACGCCGAGGCGATCGACGCTTGCGCGCGGGCGATCGAGGCGGGGCTGGCGGCGATGGGGCGCGAGGCGGTTCCGGACGGGATATAGCCGAGTCGCGTTAAGCTCCTGGCGCTCGACAATCCTGTTCCGGGACAGGCACGTCGGCGCGCTTGTCCCGGCTTCGCGCGGCGCGCAGCAGAGCGGCTCGACGCCACGCGAAGGAGCCCCGGCCGCCATGGAAATCACGCTGTTTCGCGATCCCGAAGCCGGTGAGCGCCGCAACGCGCGGCGCGCGGAGTGCGAACTCGAGGTCACCGTGCGCCAGCGCGGGTGCTTCGCGATCCCCGCGCACGTCGTCGATCTGACGATCGCCGGATGCCGGATCGTGGGCGGCGGCCCTTACGCGCATGGTAGCGAGGTGTGGGTGCGGCTGCCCGGGCTCGAAAGCCAGACCGCGCGCGTGATCTGGTCCGACGGGACGACCAGCGGCGGCGCGTTCGAGCGTCCGCTCCATCCCGCAGTCGCCGCGCGGCTGCTCCCCGCCGCCAGCCGCCTGGCGCTGGTCGCGGGCAACGACGCGTCCGATTCGGGCCCGCTGACGCGCGACAAGCCCCGCGCCACGCCGGAATGCGGGGCGCGATCCACCGCAACCGCTAGGGTCCCTAAGCTGGGCGCTTGACGCCCGGGCGGGCGGGCGCGAGGGGGCGGCGATGTTGCGCCTGCGTGCTCCAACCCCCGTCGACATCCCCGCGCTCGCCGCGCTCGGGCGGGCGAGCTTCAGCGAGGCGTTCGGGCATCTTTACCGCCCGGAAGACCTCGCCGCGTTTCTTGACGAGGTGCACGATGAGGGCGCGGTCGCGCGCCGCCTCGGCGATCCCGCGCGCGTCTATGCCCTCGCTGACGTCAACCGCGCGCTCGCCGGCTATTGCCAGCTCGTTCTTACCGACCAGTTCGACCATCCTACCGATGCCGCGTTCGGGATCACGCTCAGCCAGCTCTATTGCGCGGGGGGCCACACCGGGAGCGGCGTAGGCGGCGCGCTGATGGACTGGGCGCTTGCCGAGGCGCGGGCGCGCGGCGCCGACGAGATGCGCCTATCGGTGTGGAGCGGCAACTTCGGCGCGCAACGGTTCTACGCGCGCTACGGCTTCGAACACGTCGCCGACATCGATTTCTGGGTCGGCAGCCAGCGCGACGACGAGTTCCTCTATTCATTGAAGCTCTAGAGCTTGGAGCCTATAGGCGCGCCGATGAGCTCGATCCGGCCCTGGCGCGACATCGCGCGGCGACAATCGCGCCAGATCATGGTCGGGCGGGTGCCGGTCGGTGGCGACGCGCCGATCACCGTCCAGACGATGACCAACACGCTGACCTCCGACGCGGTCGCGACGATCGACCAGATCCGCCGCTGCGAGGACGCCGGCGCCGACCTGATCCGCGTCTCGTGCCCCGACGCGGAGAGCACCGCGGCGCTGCGCGCGATCGTCCGCGCGGCGCGGGTGCCGCTGATCGCCGACATCCATTTCCACTACAAGCGCGCGCTCGAGGCGGCCGACGCGGGCGCGGCGTGCCTGCGGATCAACCCCGGCAACATCGGCAGCAGCGAGCGCGTCGCCGAAGTGGTCCGCGCGGCCAAGACCAACGGCTGCGCGATCCGCATCGGGGTCAACGCCGGCAGCCTCGAGCGCGACTTGCTCGAGAAATACGGCGAGCCTTGCCCCGAGGCGCTGGTCGAATCTGCGCTCGACCACATCAAGCTGCTCCAGGACCACGATTTCCACGAATACAAGGTCGCGGTGAAGGCCAGCGACGTGTTCCTCGCGGTCGCGGCTTACATGCAGCTCGCCGAGGCCGTCGACTGCCCGCTGCACCTCGGCGTGACCGAGGCCGGCGGGCTGATCGGGGGGACGGTCAAGTCGGCGATCGGGATCGGCAACCTGCTGTGGGCGGGGATCGGCGACACCATCCGCGTCTCGCTCTCGGCCGAGCCCGAAGAAGAGGTGCGCGTCGGGTTCGAAATCCTCAAGAGCCTGGGCCTGCGCACCCGCGGGGTGCGCGTGGTCTCATGCCCGAGCTGCGCGCGCCAGGGCTTCGACGTGATCCGCACGGTCGAGGCGCTGGAGAACCGGCTGAGCCACATCAAGACCCCGCTGTCGCTGTCGGTGCTCGGGTGCGTCGTCAACGGCCCGGGCGAGGCGCGCGAGACCGACATCGGGATCACCGGTGGCGGCGCGGGCAAGCACATGGTGTACCTCTCGGGCGTGACCGACCACCACGTCGAAAGCGACGCGATGCTCGATCACATCGTCGCGCTGGTCGAAGCCAAGGCCGCCGAGATCGAGGCGCAGATGAGCGACGCGGGCGATGTGAGCGAGGCGGCCGAGTGAAGCGCGCCGCGGCGCTCGCGTCCGCCTCGGCGCTGGCCGCGTGCGATCCACCCAATGCCTTGAACGGCGACCCGATCCCCCCCGCAAGATGCCGCGCCGGGGCGGGCACCAGCGAATTCGTCGCGACGAGCTTCTATCGCCGTGCGCTGATCGACAAGCAGGTTCGCGCCGGGTTCGAGGGGTTCGTCGACCCGGGGTTCATCGAGCACAAGTCCGACATCGCGAGCGGCGACCGCGAGGGCGCGATCCGTTTCCTCGAGGGGCTTGTCACCGAACTTCCCGAAGCGCGCTGGGAGATTCTGCGGGTCGTTTCCAACCGCAACCTCGTCGCGATCCATGCGCGCTTCACGCCCGCGCCCGGTGCGCCTTCATATGCCATCGCCGACTTCTTCCGCGTCGCCGATTGCCGGATCGTCGAGCATTGGGACGTGGTCGCTCCCCCTCCGCGCGACGCGCCGAACCCGCAACCGCGATTCTAGACGATGATCGCGATCCGTCCCGCCTCGCCTGACGACCTTCCGCTCGTCGCCAGCCTGATCCGCGGTCTCGCCGAGTACGAGGGCCTGAGCCACGCGGTGCGGATGGAGGAGGCCACGCTCGGCGAGTACCTGTTCGGGGCGCGGCCGATGGCCGAGGTGGTGATCGGCGAGTGCGACGGGGTGCCGAGCGGCTTCGCGCTGTTCTTCCACAACTTCTCGACCTTCGAGGGCCGGCCCGGGATCTGGCTCGAGGACCTGTTCGTGCTTCCCGCCGCGCGCCGCTCTGGGCTGGGCACCGCGCTGCTCGCGCACGTCGCCGGGATCGCGCGGACGCGCGGCTGCGCGCGGCTCGAATGGACCGTGCTCGACTGGAACATGATGGCGATCCAGTTCTACCGCTCGCTCGGCGCGCGGGCGCTGACCGACTGGACGACGATGCGGCTCGACACCGACAGCCTCGAACGGTTGAGCGCACACGCGGCAGGATCGGACGAAGCGCGCTTGTGAACGCGTTCACCGCGCGGTTAGGCCCGCCGTGGTAAGCGAGGGGCGATGACAGGCAAGGTGGATCGCAGGACGGTGCTCGCGGGCGCCGCCGCCGGAATGGCGGCGACGGCTTTACCCGTGCGCGCGTTCGCGCAGCCC
This sequence comes from Novosphingobium sp., assembly GCA_035525735.1. Classification (GTDB taxonomy): domain Bacteria; phylum Pseudomonadota; class Alphaproteobacteria; order Sphingomonadales; family Sphingomonadaceae; genus Novosphingobium. Next base: position 17,176 of record DATLDS010000080.1, on the reverse strand, counting down.
TATACGATCGCCGAGCAGCACCGCCGCATCCTCGACGTCGCCAAGCGCGAGGTCGAGCGCGCCGGCTCGACGCTATGGCGACGCGACATCGTCGGGGTCGCCGACTTCGGCCTGCCCTCGTCGCTGCCGCGGCTGCATTTCGCCAACCTCGAGGCGGGCACGGTGCGTTCGTTCCTCGTCGCGCACGGCAAGGGCTCGGACCCCGACCACGACGGCTTTCTCCACTGGTTCTCGAACGAGCCGGGTAGCCTCGCGACCAGCCGCGGGGCCTACATCAGCTTCGAATGGTACGTCGGCAAATACGGCGTCTCGATCCGCCTCGGCGGGCTCGACCCGGACAACTCGAACGTGCTCATGCGCGCGATCGTGATGCACGCCGCGCCTTATGCCGCGCCCGCGATGCTCGAGAAGTTCGGCAAGCTCGGCCGCAGCGACGGGTGCCTGGCGATGGCCCCCGACGACTTCAACGAGGCGCTGCTGCACTTGTCCGGCGGGCGGATGATCTTCGCCGACCGGATCGGGATTTATTGAGCTCACCTCCGCAAGTCGGGCGGCACGGCCTCGGCGCGAAGCAGCGCGATCGCCTCGGCGAGCGGCATCACGCGCTGGCGCTCCTCGCCGAACGTGCGGATCGCGACGGTGCCCTCGTCGGCCTCGCGCTTGCCCACGACCAGCAGGTGCGGGACCTTCTGGAGTGAGTGCTCCCTCACCTTGTAGTTGATCTTCTCGTTGCGAAGGTCTGATTCGACACGGATTCCCGCCGACCTCAAGTCCGCTTCAACTTTGCGCGCGTAGTCGTCGGCGTCGGAGACGATCGTCGCGACGACCGCCTGGACCGGCGCCAGCCACAGCGGAAAGCGCCCGGCGTGATGCTCGATCAGGATGCCGATGAAGCGCTCGAACGTGCCGAGGATCGCGCGGTGGAGCATCACCGGACGATGCTTCTCGCCGTCCTCGCCGATGTAGCTCGCGTCGAGCCGCTCGGGCAGCACGGTGTCGGCCTGCATCGTCCCGACCTGCCACGTCCGCCCGATTGCGTCGGTCAGGTGGAACTCGAGCTTGGGGGCGTAGAACGCGCCTTCGCCGGGGAGCTCCTCCCAGCCGAACTCGGCGGTGGCGCGGCCCGCGGCCTCGACCGCGTCGCGCAAGGTCTGCTCGGCCTTGTCCCACTCGGCGTCGCTGCCGAAGCGTTGGTCCGGACGCAGCGCCAGCTTGATCGCGTAGCTCTCGAATCCCAGGTCGCGATAGATCGTGTCGAGCAAGTCGCAGAACGCGACGATCTCCTCGACCTGCTGGTCCTCGCGGACGAAGATGTGCGCGTCGTCCTGGGTGAACTGGCGGACCCGCATGATCCCGTGGAGCGCGCCGTGCGGCTCGTTGCGATGGCAGCAGCCGAACTCGGCAAGCCGCAGCGGCAGATCGCGGTAGCTCTTGATGCCCTGCTTGAAGATCAGCACGTGCGCCGGGCAGTTCATCGGCTTGAGCGCCATAAGATCGGCGTCGCCCGACAGGATCGCGGCGTCGTCGTCGACCGACGGAATCTCGTCGGGCACCACGAACATGTTCTCGCGGTACTTGCCCCAGTGGCCCGACTTCTCCCATTGCTGCGCGTCCATCAGCTGCGGGGTCTTGACCTCGAGATAGCCCGCCGCGTCGAGCCGGCGGCGCATGTAGGCCTCGAGCCCGCGCCACAGCTGGAACCCCTTGGGGTGCCAGAACACGCTGCCGTGGGCCTCGGACTGGAGGTGGAACAAGTCCATCTCCTGGCCGATCTTGCGGTGGTCGCGCTTGGCCGCCTCCTCGAGCCGGACGAGGTGCGCGTCGAGCTGCTTCTTGTTGAGCCATCCGGTGCCGTAGATGCGGCTGAGCTGCGCGTTGGCCTGGTCGCCGCGCCAGTACGCGCCCGAGACGCGCGTGAGCTTGAACGCGGCGGGATCGAGCTTGCCGGTCGAGGCGAGGTGCGGGCCGCGGCACATGTCCATCCAGCCGTTGCCGCTGCGATAGACCGTCAGCTCCTCGCCTTCGGGCAATTCGGCGGCCCATTCGGCCTTGAAGCTCTCGCCCTCGCCGCGCCACTTGGCGATCAGCGCGTCGCGCTCCCACACCTCGCGCTTGAGCGGGAGGTCGGCGGCGATGATCCGGCGCATCTCGGCTTCGATCGCGGGCAAGTCCTCGTCGCTGAACGGCCCGCGTTCCGCGCTCGGCGCGAAGTCGTAATAGAAGCCGTCGTCGGTCGAGGGACCGAACGTGATCTGCGTGCTCGGAAACAGGGTCTGTACCGCCTCGGCGAGCACGTGCGCGAAATCGTGGCGAGCGAGCTCGAGCGCGTCGGCCTCGTCGCGCGCGGTGACCAGCTCGAGCCGGGCGTCGCCTTCGAACGGACGCATGATGTCGCGCAGCTCGCCGTCGATGCGTGCGGCGAGCGCGGCCTTGGCCAGCCCGGGCCCGATCGCCGCCGCGACATCGGCCGGGGTCTGCCCGCGCAGCACCTCGCGCACCGAGCCGTCGGGGAGCGAAATCTTGAACATCTCGGACATGGATCACCGTCTCAGTTTGGCGGCGCTTTGGCAGAAGTGCGGGCGCGCCGGAAGGGGCGGCGTCGTTGGGTCGGCGAATTCGAGAGGTAACGCCAGGCCGCCCGAACCCGGGCGGCGCGGCCGATCGCTAGCGCGCGACGGCCCGCCCCCGGAACGCCGGGGTGGTGGTAGTCGTCGAGGCGCGCGGCTGCGTCATCGCCGGTGGGATAGCGTGGGATCGGTTAAGAGTCACCTTCTTCGATCAGGAACGCTCGGTTCGCCCCGCGGTTGTTGGCTCGACACGCAAAATCAGGGGACGCACAATGATCGACCACACCACCATCCGCAAAGACATGGACGTCATCGGTTCCGACGGAACCACGCTGGGCAAGGTCGATTCGGTCGAACGCGAGCGGATCAAGCTGACGCGCAAGGATTCGGCCGACGGCGAGCACCACTACGTGCCGATGGACTGGGTCAGCCGCGTCGACGAGCACGTCCACCTCAACCGCGACGCGGCCGCCATCCCCGGGCTCGGCGCGGCCGGAACGGCGACAACCGCGCACGCCGCCGAACGTCATCATCCCGCCGGGGACGCTCGCAAGGTGAACTGGCTGCCATGGATCATCGGCGGTCTGGCGCTGATCGCGCTGATCGCCGCGCTCTCGCAATGCGACAAGGACGACGCCGACGACGCGGCGGTCACCCCAAGCGAGGAAGTCGCGGTGCCGCGCGTCGCCGGCGCGCCGCTCGCCGAGGGCAGCCTCGCCTATTCGCTCGAGCAGTTCCTCGCCGGCGAGGACGGCACACCGCGCACGTTCATTTTCGAGCGGCTCAACTTCAACACCGGCCAAGCGACGATCCGCGACGCCGACGACCGCGACCTCGACGACATAGCCCGCGTCTTCGCCGCTTATCCCAAAGCGCGCGCGGCAGTCGTCGGCTATGCCGATGCGCGCGGCGACGCGAGCGACAACAAGGAGCTCGGCGCCGACCGCGCCCGCGCGGTGATCGCCGCGCTCGCCGCGCGTGGGGTCGATCCCGACCGCTTCGAGGCTCGCACCGGTGGCGAGAAAGATCCCGAAGCGACCAACGCCAGCGCTCCCGGCCGCTTCGAGAACCGCCGCACCGAGCTGGTCATCCTCAAGCGCTGAGCGCCGCGCGCTGACAAGGACCCTTGACAAGGGACAGGAAGAATCGTAAAGCACCCTTTACTTAAAGCAAAGGGAGCTTGTCGATGAGGAATGCTTCGGAGCGGCGTTACTTGTGGCGCGTGGGGCTGGCGATGAGCGCGTTTCTCGTCAGCCTGTTCGCCGCCAGGTATTGGGTCGAAGACAGGAGCGTGGACGGCGCCCCCGCCTTCTTGCTCGCGCTACTGCCCGGTTTGTGCGTCGCCTCGGTGTTCTGGGCGATCGGCCGCTTCTTCACCGAGCAGACGGACGAATATCGGCGGATGCTGCTCGTCCGCCAGCTACTCTTCGCCAGCGGCCTGAGCCTTTCGGTGGTCACCGTGTGGGGCTTCCTGGCCGATTTCCACCTCGTTGGCGCGGCGCGAGGCTTTTATCCGTTGTGGATATTCTTCATCGCCCTCGCCGCGGGCGCGGTCTTCAACCGCGTCACGCTCGGCGACGACGCCGCCTGATGGGCAACCGACTCAAGATCCTGCGCGCGGAGCGCAACTGGAGCCAGCAGGACCTCGCCGAGCGGCTCGAAGTCTCACGCCAGAGCGTCAACGCGATCGAGACCGGACGCTACGACCCTTCGCTGCCGCTCGCCTTCCGCATCGCCGCGCTGTTCGGCCTGCCGATCGAGGCGATCTTCTCGCCCGGTTAGGAAAGGCGGTTGGTCCCCGCGAGCGTGCTCAGCCGATGCGTGCCGGCGAGCGCGGTCGAGCGCTTGCGGATGGTCTCGAGGAAAACGTATTCGGCGGTCGCTCGCGCCGGGGTGAGCTCGACGGTCATGTAGCCGCGGTGGCCGGTGTCGGCCCACTTGAGCTGAGGGCTGCGCTCGACCAGCGCGCGCGCCAGCGCCTCGGGCTTGGTCCAGTAGAGCGAATTTTCGAGCCCCGGCGAGGTCACGCTGTGCCCGGCGAACTCGACGCCGGCGGCGTCGGTGCCGTGCGCGAGGTCGAAGCTCCAGGCGTTGTGGCTGTCGCCCGCGAGCACGACGAGGTTGGCGCCGGCATCGCGCGCGCCCTCGAGCAGCCGGTCACGCGCGGCGGGGTAGCCGTCCCACGCGTCGAGGTTGGCGGGCAGCCCCAGCCGCTGCGCCGCGGCAGCGCGCATGATCCGCTCGCGGACTTGCGGCGAGACGTCGGCGGGCATCGTCTCGGGGATCAGCGGAGCGAGATAGAGCTCGCCCATGATCACCTGCTGCGCGACCACCTGCCAGGTCTTGTCCGCGCGGCGCGAGGCGGCGAAAGCCCGCGCCAGCCAGCGCTCCTGGGTGTCGCCGAGCAGCGTCCGCTTACGCTCGCGCCAGGCGCCGTCGCGGAACCGCGCCAGCGCCGCGTTGCGCTCGCCCTCGACCGTCGACGGCGCGATCTCGGGATATTGGTAAGGCCGTTCGCGCGCGGTGAGCCGACTCTCGAGCCGCAGCAGCGTGGCGAGATCGCCGATCTCGTAGCTCGCCCAGTCGTCGTCCGAGACCGGCAGCCACTCGCGATAAGCGCGCCGGGCGGCGGCCTTGCGCGCGTCCCACGGGCCTTCGCTGTCGGGCTGGTGGTTCTCGGCGCCGCCCTTCCAGCTGTCGTTGGCGGTCTCGTGATCATCCCACATCACCACCATCGGGAACAGCTGGTGGAGCCGCTGAAGGTCGGGATCGGCGCGGTAGGCGGCGTGGCGCAGGCGATAGTCGGCGAGCGCGACCGCCTCGTTGGAAAGCAGGTCCATCCGCCCCGGCAGCGCCTGCTTGGCGCTGGGATAATCGCCGACCTTGTACTCGTAGTAGTAGTCGCCGAGGTGCAGCGCGAGGTCGATGTCGTCGCGCGCGGCGGCGTGCGCGTAGGCGTTGAACCACCCGAACCCGAGGTTCGAGCACGAAAACGCCGCCATCCGGAACGCCTCGACGCGGCCCTGCGGCAGCGTCCGCGTCCGCCCGATCGGAGAGTGTTCGCCCCCCGGGCCGGTGAAGCGGTAGTAATACCAGCGCCCCGGCGCGAGCCCGGTGGCCATCGGCTTGACGCAGAAGTCGCGATTCGCCGCGGCGGTGACCGAGCCGCCCGCGACGACGCGCGCGAAATCGAGCGTCTCGGCGACCTCCCAGCCCAGCCGCGCCTCGTCCGAGCCGCCGCGGTAGCGCGTCCACAGCAACGCCCGGTCCGCGCCGGGCTCGCCGCTGGCGACGCCGTGCGTAAAGCCGCGCGCCGATTGCGCGGCGAGCGCGCCCGGAAACGCCAGCGCGCCTACGCCCAGCGCGCCCAGTTGCAGGATCGTGCGGCGGTCGACCTGAAACCGCGCGGCGGGTGGCGGAGCGAGGGTCATGGCGGGCGTCGTACTCCACGAGTAGCGACGCCCTTGTGACAGGCCCGGTCGACCCCGCCAAGCCGGGGATTAAAGGGGCGAGCCGATCAGTTGTCGTCCATCGGCGCCGAGGCTTCGTACTGATCGTTCGCCGCCTTCCAGTCGGTCGGCTCGGTGCTCGTCCCCTGGCCGTAGTCGCCCGGTTCGTGGTCGAGCGTCGGCGGGTTCGCCTCGATCGCGTCGAACACTTCCTGCTGCATCTCGGGCGAGGCGCTTTCGAGCATCGCCTGCATCTTCATCCCGTAAGCCATCGTCGCACCCGGGTGCGTGGCGATCCACATCGCCGCGCCGTTGGCGACGCGCTCGTTGTCGAACGGGCGCTTTTCGAGCGTCGCGTCGACCTGCTCGGCCAGTGCGATCTCGGCGAGCGTCTGGACCAGCTCGGTCGACAGCGGGGTTTCCTTGCCCGCCGCCTGGCCGAGGCTGCTGTCGGACATCTCGAAGTCGACAGTGACGTTGGTGCCGCCCTCGGCCGGCTCGAGCCCGGCGGTGAACTTGGCGATCGGCACGCCGTTGAGCAGTACGTCCCAGCGCACTTCCTCGTTGCCGTTGCGCGTGGTCTTGAGCCGGACCATGTCGTTGCCGTCGAGCGCCGCCTCGACATCGTCGGGCATCTGCATCAACGCCAGCTGGTGCGCGATCTCGCTCGGCGCGACGGGATAGAATTCGCCCCCATTGAGCGCGCCCGAGTACCACACCCCGCCTCCGACCATCCCGGTCGCCGCCAGACCCATCATCACCTCGCGCATCGCATCCCCCTGTTAGTCCCCGCGGATTCGGCGCGGACCATGGCAGCGAACGGTTAAGCGACGATTGAAAGCGTTGCGCAGCGGCCGCTCGATGCGCCATGCCCGGGCGATGGACCCGGCCCGATTCCACGCCCTGCCCGACGGCCGCCGGATCGCGTTCCGCCATTGTCCCGGAACCGGCCCCGCGGTGGTGTTCCTGCCCGGCTACAAGTCCGACATGAGCGGGAGCAAGGCGACCGCGCTGTTCGCGTGGGCGCAAGCCGCGGGGCGCGAGTGCCTGCTGCTCGACTATTCGGGTTGCGGGCAGAGCGACGGAGACTTCGCCGAGGGCACGCTCTCGCGCTGGCGCGACGAGGCGGTGGCGCTGATCGAGTCGCACGCCGGGCGCGAGGCCGTGCTGGTCGGCTCATCGATGGGCGGATGGCTGATGCTGCTCGTCGCGCGGGCGTTGCCCGGGCGGGTCGCCGGCCTGGTCGGGGTGGCCGTCGCGCCCGATTTCACTGACTGGGGGCTCGACGCGGGCCAAAGGGCCGCGCTCGGCGCGGGCGAGACGGTGCTCGAGGAAAACCCCTACGGGCCCGAGCCGACCCCGACGCATCCCGGTTTCTTCGCCGATGCGCGGGCCAACCTAGTGCTCGGCGGCGAGATCGAGTTCGACGGGCCCGTCCGGCTGCTGCACGGCCAGCGCGACAGCGACGTGCCGTTCGACGTCTCGCTGCGGCTGGCCCGGCACGTGCGTTCGGAGGATGTTCAGGTCGTGTTGATCAAGGACGGCGATCACCGCCTGTCGCGAGACGCCGACATCGCGCTGCTGCTGCGCACCGTCGAGACGCTCGCGTGAGCCCTGCCGAAAGCCCCGCCCAGTTGGTCCTGCCCTTCCCCTTGTTCGCCCAGGTCTCCGCCGCGATCGCCGCGCCGACGGTCGAGGACGACCGCCTGCGGCTGTGCGTCGAGCGCGCCGCGAGCGATCCCGCCACCGCGCTCGCCGAGGCCGGAGCGTGGGTCGCCGAGAGCCGCGGCGCGGGGCGCTCGAAGCCGCTCCAGTGCCTCGGCCACGTCTATGCCGTGCTGGTGCGCTGGGACGCCGCCGAAGCCGCGTTCGCCGAGGCCGCGCAAGTCGCCGCTCCCGGCGATCCGCTGCGGCTCGCCGCGCTGCGCGGGCAGGCGGGCAACGCCGCGCTGGCGGGGAACAAGGCCGACCGCGCGCTCGCGCACTTCGACGCCGCGCTGGCGCAGCCGAGCGGCGAGCCGGCGGCGCGCGGCCAGCTCGAGCTCGACCGGGCGCGCGCGCTGGTGGCGCTCGAGCGGCCCGAGGATGCGCAGGCCGCGCTCGTCGCCGCGCAACGCGACGCGCCCGACGAGCCGCTGGTGTGGCTGCTCTCGGCGACGCTGGCGCGGCGCCAGGGCGATCTCGCCGCGGCGCAGCGAATGATCGAGGTCGCGGCCTCGCTCGATCCCAATGATCCCGAGATCGGGCTCGAGGCCGGAGTGATCGCGGTGCTCGACGGGCGCGACGCGGCAGCGCGGCAGTCTTGGCAATCGGTGCGGCTGACCGCGCCGGGCAGCAAAGCGGCCGAGACCGCCAAGGCTTATCTCGACCAGCTCGACCCGGCGACCCAAACCCGGTGATGTCGCGGTGACCCGGTTCGCGGTCCTCGACCTCGTTCCGGTCGTCGAGGGCGGCAGCGTCGGCGACGCGCTGGCCAACGCGGCGACGCTGGCCAAGGCGGCCGAGGCCGCCGGATACCACCGCTTGTGGGTCGCCGAGCATCACGGCATGCCCGGCATCGCCAGCGCCGCGACCGCGGTGACGCTCGCGCATATCGGCCAGGCGACCTCGACGATCCGGATCGGCTCGGGCGGGATCATGCTGCCCAACCACAGCCCTTACGTGATCGCCGAGCAGTTCGGCACGCTCGACGCGCTGTTTCCCGGCCGCGTCGACTTGGGGCTCGGCCGGGCGCCGGGCGCCGACCAGCGGATCGGCCAGATGCTGCGCAAGGACCTGATGCGCGCCGCCGAGGCCTTTCCCAACGACGTGGTCGAGCTCGACGCGCTGTTGCGCGGCGATCCGCGGCTGCCGCTCCAGGCCACCCCCGGGCAAGGCGCCGAGGTCGAGCTGTGGATCCTCGGCTCGAGCCTGTTCGGGGCGCAGCTCGCGGCGATGCTCGGGCTGCCTTATGCCTTCGCCTCGCACTTCGCCCCCGCCGCGCTCGACCCGGCGCTGGCGCTTTACCGGCGCGACTTCCGCCCGTCCGAGCGGCTCGAGAAGCCTTACGTGATGGCCGCGATCAACGTCATCGCCGCCGCGAGCGACGCCGAGGCGGCGCTGCTCGGCTCGTCGATGGACCAGGCATTCGTCGCCCTGCGGACGGGCACCCCCGGCCGCCTCAAGCCGCCGGTCGAAGGCTTTCGCGACAGCCTGCCCGCCGCGGCGCGCGCGATGCTCGAGAGTTTCCGCGAGGCGAGCGCGATGGGCTCGCCCGCGACCGTGCGCGAGCGCCTCGCCGCGTTCGTCGCGCGGACCGGCGCCGACGAGCTGATCTTCGCCGGATCGACCTTCGATCCCGCGGCGCGCGTCCGCTCGCTCGAGCTGGCGATGGAGGCTGCGCAGGGACTTTAGGCCGGTTGAGCCCAGGGAAAGGCGGTTGCCCCTTCGTCCGCGCGGGTCTATCGTGCGAATGAATGCTTCAAAACGCCGCAATTAAATAATAGTGGCGCGCTAGCGCCTTCACCACGCGCGATCCGCAGCCGGGGATTCATGGCCGACGCATACGCCCTCGCCGAAAAAACGCGCCGCAAGCCGGCCTCGGGCGCCACGGCGAGATTCCTCGCCCAAGCCTTCAGCGACGCCCTGCTCCCCGACGAGCGCGCCGCGGTCAGCCCGCAGCGGATCGCCGAGGCCGCGCGCTTCACGCTCGCCGCGCTCCAGCGGCGCGAGCCGGGCGAGGCGGCGGTCGCACTCGAAAGCGTCGGCGGGCGCAGCGGCGAGCGGTTCATGCGGCTGGCGATCGTCAACGACGACATGCCGTTCCTGGTCGATTCGATCGCCGCGCTGATCGCCGATCAGGGCCTCGCGATCGACTGGCTGGTCCACCCCGTGCTCGGGGTCGAGCGCGGCGCGACCGGCAAGCTCATGCGGTTCGAGGGCGAAACGCGCGAATCGGTGATCTATCTCGAAACCGACCGCGCCGACGCGCGCCAGCGGCGCGAGCTCTCGGCCGCGCTGGCGACGGTGCTCGGCGACGTCCGTGCCGCGGTGAGCGACTGGCCCAAGCTGCGCGAGGCGATGACCGCCGACGCCGAGCGGATCACGGACGACGAAGGCGCGGCGCTGCTGCGCTGGCTCGAGAACGGCAACCTCACCCAGCTCGGCCACCTCACCCGCCGCCGCGACGGCAGCCAGCAGGGCCTGCTCGGCATCTGCCGCAAGAGCGCGCGCTCGCTGCTCGCCCCCGCTTCGTTCGACCGCGCGTTCGCCTGGTTCGATAAGGACCGGAAGCGCGAGCTGCTGATCATCAAGGCCAACCGGATCGCCAACGTCCACCGCCGCGTCCCGCTCGACTTGTTCATCGTCCCCGTGATCGAGCGCAACAAGGTCGTCGCGCTGTCGTGCCACGCGGGGGTGTGGACCAGCGCCGCGCTCGCCGCGCCGCCCGACCGCATCCCGCGCCTGCGCGAAGGGCTCGAGCGGCTGATGGGCAAGTTCGGGTTCAACCCCGCGGGCCACGCCGGCAAGGCGCTGGTCCACGCGCTGACCGCGCTGCCCCACGATCTGCTGATCGGCTTCTCCGACGCCGAGCTCGAACGCATCGCCACCGCAATGATGAGCTTGGTCGACCGCCCGCGGCCCAAGCTCGCGCTGGTCCGCGCGCCGCTTGGGCGCCACTTGTTCGCTTTCGTTTGGCTGCCGCGCGACGCGATGTCGACCGCGCTGCGCCGCCAGGTCCAGACGTTGCTCGAAGCGGGCACCCGCGCCGACGTGCTCGACTGGAGCCTGTCGATCGAGGGCGGCAGCCTCGCGCTGCTGCGCTTCGTGCTCGACATCCGCGAGGTCCGCTTCAGGGCCGACGAGGCGGAGCTCGACGCGCAGCTTCAGGCGCTTGTCCGCGGATGGAGCGCGGCGGTCGAATCCGCGTTGACCGAAGGCGAGGAGCCGGCCCGCGCGGCGGCGATCGCCGCGCGCTATGCCGAAGCGTTTCCCGCCAATTATCGCAGCGCTTACGGCGCCGCCGAAGCCGCGCGCGACATCCGCGTGGTGCGCGGGCTCCAGACGCTGCCTGACGCGCCGGGAACGTGGCGTGCGGCGCGCCTCCACCATCGCGAGGACGGCGACCAGACCGGCCCGTGCGGCTTGCGACTCAAGCTCTACCAGCGCGAAGGCTCGCTCGCCTTGTCCGACGCGGTCCCGGTGCTCGAGAACTTCGGCTTCCGCGTGCTCGAGGAGCTGCCCACCGCGCTCGACGAGGGCCGCCTCGCCTTTATCCACGACTTCCTCCTGGAGGCGCCCGCGGGGAGCGATCCCGCCGCGCTGCTCGACCGTGCGCCCGCGGTCGAGGCGGCAGTCGCCGCGGTGCTCAACGGCGAGGCCGAGGACGACCCGTTCAACCGCCTGATCGTCGCCCTTGCGCTCGAGGCGCGCGAAGCCGACTGGCTGCGCGCGTGGTTCCGCTACTTGCGTCAGGCGGGGGTCGGGTTCGGCATCGCCACCGTGGTCGATGCGCTGCGCCATGCCCCGCAAGCGACGCGCGCGCTGCTGACGCTGTTCCGCGCGCGCCACGATCCCGACCACGCGGGAGACCGTGAGCGCGGCGCCAAGCACGCCAGCGACGCGTTCCGGATCGCGCTGGGCGAAGTCGCGGCGATCAACGACGACCGCCTGCTGCGCCACTACCGCAGCCTCGTCGACGCGATCCTGCGGACCAACGCGTTCGCCGCGGCGGGACAGGAAGCGCTCGCCTTCAAGCTCGATTCCAGCTTGGTCCCGGGCTTGCCCAAGCCGCTGCCGTGGCGCGAGATCTTCGTCTATTCGCGTCGCGTCGAGGGCATCCACTTGCGCGCCGGGCCGATCGCGCGCGGCGGGCTTCGCTGGTCCGACCGCCGCGACGACTTCCGAACCGAAGTACTCGGGCTGATGAAGGCGCAGCGGGTCAAGAACGCGGTGATCGTGCCAACCGGGGCCAAGGGCGGGTTCTATCCCAAGCGCCTGCCCGATCCGACGGTGAGCCGCGACGCCTGGCTCGCCGAGGGCAAGGCAAGCTACCAGAGCTTCATCCGCACGTTGCTGTCGGTCACCGACAACATCGTCCACGGCAGGGTCGTCCATCCCGACCGGGTGGTGATCCACGACGGCGAGGATCCCTATTTCGTGGTCGCCGCCGACAAGGGCACCGCGACGTTCTCCGACGTCGCCAACGCGATCGCCGACGAGGCCGACTTCTGGCTCGACGATGCGTTCGCCAGCGGCGGCTCGAACGGCTACGACCACAAGGCGATGGGGATCACCGCGCGCGGCGCGTGGCTGTCGGTCCAGCGCCACTTCCTCGAGATGGGGCTCGACGTCCAGGCCGACCCGGTGCGCGTCGCCGGCTGCGGCGACATGTCGGGCGACGTGTTCGGCAACGGCATGCTGCTGTCGAAGAGCCTCAAGCTCGTCGCCGCGTTCGACCACCGCCACATCTTCCTCGACCCCGATCCCGACCCGGCCAAAAGCTGGAAGGAGCGCGCGCGGATGTTCGCCCTGCCGCGCTCGAGCTGGGCCGACTACAACGTGCGTCTCTTGTCGAAGGGCGGCGGCGTGTTCGCGCGCAGCCTCAAGGCGATACCCCTCTCGCCGCAAGTCCGCGCAATGCTGGGAATCGAGGCCGAGACGATCGACCCCGACGCGCTGATCCACGCGATCCTCAAGGCCGAGATCGACCTTTTGTGGTTCGGCGGGATCGGAACCTATGTGAAGGCGAGCGGCGAGAGCCACGCCGCGGTCGGCGATCCCACCAACGACGCTTTGCGCGCCGACGCGGCGGAGGTTCGCGCGAAAGTGATCGGCGAAGGCGCCAACCTGGGGATCACCCAGGCGGGGCGGATCGAATTCGCGCTGGAAGGTGGCCGGATCAACACCGACTTCATCGACAATTCGGCGGGGGTCGATTGCTCGGACAACGAGGTCAACATCAAGATCGCGCTGGCCTCGGCGCGGCGCGCGGGGCGGATCACGCTCGCCGCGCGCAACCGCCTGCTCGAAGCGATGGCCGACGAGGTTTCGCACCTCGTGCTCGAGGACAACCGCCTCCAGGCGCTGGCGCTGTCGATCGCGCAAGCCGCCGGTCCCGCCGCGATGCCGTCGTTCGTCCGCCTGATCGAGCAGCTCGAGGATCGCGGCAGCCTCGACCGGCACACCGAAGGGATGGCCGAAAGCGATGTCTATGCCCGCCGCGTCGGCGAGGGCGCGGGGCTCACCCGGCCCGAGCTCGCGGTGCTGCTGTCGAGCGCCAAGCTGGTGCTCCAGGACGCGATCGAAGACAGCGCGCTGGCGAGCGATCCCGGGATGGGCGAGGACTTGCTGGCGGCGTTCCCCAGCGCGATGCGCAAGCGCTTCCGCGCCGACATCCTCGGCCATCGGCTGGCCAAGGAGATCATCGCCACCAAGCTTGCCAATCGCATGGTCAACCGGCTGGGCGTGGTCCACCCGTTCGAGCTGGTCGAAGAGGAAGGCGCAAGCCTTGCGGATATCTGCGCCGCGTTCGTCGCCGCGGAACGGCTGTTCAACGCCGGCGCGCTGTGGGCCGAGCTGGAATCGGCGAAGATGCCGGAGGGCGTACGGATTTATCTGTTCCGGCACGCCGCGGGAGCGCTGCGCAGCCACATCGCCGACCTGGTCCGCGCGGGTGCCGGCACCACCGCGCCCAGCGTGCTGATCGCATCGCTCGACAAGCGCGTCCAGCAGCTGTCCGCTGGGACCGGCAAGCTGTTGACGGCTGCATCGCGGGACCAGTCAAATCGGCTGATCGAGGAGTTCGTGGCGATGGGCGCGCCCGAACGGCTCGCGGCGAAGGTCGCGCATCTTTACGACCTCGACGGATCGATCGGGCTCGCTTCGCTGTCGAAGGATGCCGTGATCGATGCCCGTGCCCTGACCGCGGCCTTTACCGACCTCGGCCAGCGCCTCGGGCTCGACTGGGCGCAGAGCACGGCGGCCATGCTCAACCCGTCGGACGTCTGGGAGCGGCTGCTGGTTGCCGGGCTGTCGCGCGACTTCCAGCAGATGCGGCTCGAATTCCTGCGGCGACTGTCGCGGCGCAAGGGTGCGAAAGAGGATCCCTCGGCGGCTGTCGCGAACTGGTCCGACGAGCACGCCGCGGCGATCCGCCAGTTCCGCGGCATGATCGGCCGCGCGCAATCCGCGGCGCCGGTCGCACCCGCGATGCTCGCCCAGATCGCCAGCCAGGCGCGGAACCTGCTGGGGCGGTGAATTCGATCGACCAAGCGGATGTGGTCATCGTCGGCGGAGGCCACGGCGGCGCGCAAGCGGCGCTGGCGCTGCGCCAGAACGGCTTTGCCGGCCGCATCGTCCTCGTCGGGCGCGAGACCGAGCCGCCGTACGAGCGCCCGCCGCTGTCGAAGGAATACCTCGCGGGCGAGAAGCCGTTTGAGCGGCTGTTGATCCGTCCCCTCCAGCTCTGGGCCGACAAGGCGATCGAGCTGAGGCTCGGCGTCACGGTCACCGCGATCGAGCCGCAGACCAAGACGCTGGGGCTCGATGACGGCAGCGCGCTCGGCTACGGCCGGCTGATCTGGGCGGCGGGCGGCGACCCGCGGCGGCTCGAATGCGAAGGCGGCCACCTCGCGGGCGTCCACTCGGTGCGCAACTGCGCCGACGTCGACCGGATGATCGCCGAGATCGAGGCGGGCGCGAAGCGGGTGGCTGTGGTCGGCGGGGGCTACATCGGGCTCGAAGCGGCGGCGGTGCTGACCAAGCTGGGGCTGGCGGTGACGTTGCTCGAAGCACTGCCTCGCGTGCTCGCGCGCGTCGCGGGCGAGGAGCTGGCGGCGTTCTACGAAGCCGAGCACCGCGCCCACGGGGTCGATGTGCGCTGCGGCGTGACGGTCGAGGCGATCGAGGGCGCGGACGGCAAGGTGACCGGTGTGCGGCTGGCCGACGGCGAAGTCGTGGCCTGCGACATGGTGGTCGTCGGGATCGGCATCGTCGCCGCGGTGGCACCGCTGCTCACCGCGGGGGCGGCGGGCGGCAACGGGGTCGAGGTCGACGCGTTGTGCCGCACCTCGCTGCCCGATGTATTCGCGATCGGCGACTGCGCGGCGCACGCCAACGACTTCGCCGACGGCGCGGTGATCCGGCTCGAATCGGTGCAGAACGCCAACGACATGGCGACGTGCGTGGCCAAGGCCATTTGCGGCGACGAGCAGCCGTACCAGGCGACGCCGTGGTTCTGGTCGAACCAGTACGACCTCAAGCTCCAGACCGTCGGGCTGAGCCTCGGCCACGACGCCACCGTGGTCCGCGGCGACCGGGCGGCGCGATCGTTCTCGGTGGTCTACCTCAAGGCGGGCCGGGTGATTGCGCTCGATTGCGTCAACGCGGTCAAGGACTACGTCGGCGGCCGCAAGCTGGTCGAGGCGCGCGTCAGCCCGGACCCGGCGCGGCTAGGCGACGTCTCGGTCGCGCTCAAGGAGCTCGTCTAGCGCCCAGGCCGCCGCTTCGGCGACGACCGGGTCGGGATCGCCTGCGAGGGCTCGAACCGGCTCGACCAGGCTGGGGTCGGCCGAGTTGCCCGCGGCGATCAGGCAGTTGCGCACGAACCGGTCGCGACCGATCCGCTTGATCGGCGAGCCCGCGAACAATCGCCGGAAGCCCGCGTCGTCGAGCGCGAGCAGCTCGGCGAGGAGCGGCGCGGCGAGCTCGGCGCGGGGCAGGAACCGCGCGTTCGCCGCCGCGGCATCGGCGAACTTGTTCCACGGGCACACCGCCAGGCAATCGTCGCAGCCGTAGATGCGGTTGCCGATCGCCTTGCGGAACTCGAGCGGGATCGCGCCCTTGTGCTCGATCGTCAGGTACGAAATGCAGCGGCGCGCGTCGAGCCGGCCGGGCGCGGGGAACGCGTCGGTGGGGCACGCCGCGAGGCACGCGGTGCAGCTTCCGCAAGTCTGGCCATGCGGTGGGTCGGGCGGCAGCGGCAAGGTGGTGTAAATCGCGCCGAGGAACAGCCACGAGCCGTGCGCGCGGCTGACCAGGTTGGTGTGCTTGCCCTGCCAACCGAGCCCCGCCGCCTCGCCCAGCGGCTTTTCCATCACCGGCGCGGTATCGACGAAGACCTTGACCTGGGCGTCCTCGATCCCGCGCCGCGCCGCTTCGGCGACCAGCCACCGCGCGAGCGCCTTGAGCGCGGCCTTGACCGTGTCGTGATAGTCGGCGCCCTGGGCATAGACCGAGATGCGCCCGCGGTTCCCCGCGTCGGCGAGCGCCAGCGGGTCGCTCGCCGGGGCGTAGCTCATTCCCAGCGCGATCACGCTGCGCGCCTCGGGCCACAGCGCCTGCGGTCCGCTGCGCTCGGCCGCGCGCGCCGCCATCCACTCCATCGTCCCGTGGCTCCCGTCGCCGAGCCACTGGTGCAGCCGCGCCGCGCGCAGCGGGTCGTGCGCCGCGGGCGCGACCCCGCACGCGGCGAAGCCCAGCCGCCGGGCCTCGACGCCCAGCGCCTGCTTCAAGTCGTCGAGGTCAGTCGCATTAACCAATCTTGCTATCGCTCCCGTTCACGCCTGCTAGATAGGCGCGCAATGATGAAGCACGAGCTAGGCCCCGCCGCCGGAGGCGGCAACCCGCGGGACGCCGCGGGCGGCGGCAACACGCCAACCGATCCGGGGACGACCCCGCTGGCGATCGAGGCTCGCGGGCTGGTCAAGCGGTTCGACGGGTTCACCGCGGTCGACGGGATCGACCTCGAGGTGCCCGCGGGGACGATCTTCGGCGTGCTCGGCCCCAACGGCGCGGGCAAGACCACGATGCTGCGGATGCTGCTGGGGATCATCGATCCCGACGAGGGGCTGCGCCGCACGCTGGGCCACGAGCGCCCGCACGAGATCGCGCACCGGATCGGCTATCTGCCCGAGGAGCGCGGGCTCTACCCGTCGATGAAAGCGTTCGAGGCGATCGCGTTTCTCGGTCACTTGCGCGGCGTGCCGCTCAAGGAGGGGCGCAAGCGGGCGCGGGCGATGCTCGAGGAATACGGCCTCGGCTACGCAGCCGAAAGGCAAATCCGCCAGCTCTCCAAGGGCATGGCGCAGACCGTCCAGTTGCTCGGCACGCTGATCCACCGCCCCGATCTGGTCATCCTCGACGAACCGTTCGCGGGGCTCGACGCGCTCAACCAGGGCA
>DATLDS010000190.1:0-7535 GCA_035525735.1 Novosphingobium sp. | reverse complement strand
TCAGCTTGATCAGCTCGCGCTCGCTGAACGCCTCGTGCACGATGCACACGCCCGGCCACAGCAGCATCTCGCGCCCGAACTTGCGGTTGAGGTAGCCGCCCAGATGCCGGTCCGGGCCGAAGATGATCGGCTGGCTTTCGGGGATTTGCGACAGGATCGTCTCGGCGCTCGATGAGGTCACGATCACGTCCGAGAGCGCCTTCACCTCGGTCGAGCAGTTGATGTAGGTCAGCGCGATGTGAGCGGGGTGCGCCTCACGGAACGCCTTGAATTTATCGGGCGGGCAGCTGTCTTCGAGGCTGCATCCGGCGTCGAGATCGGGCAGTACGACGATCTTTTCGGGGCTGAGTATCTTGGCGGTGTCGGCCATGAACTTGACCCCGCAGAACGCGATCACCTCGGCTTCGGTCGCCGCCGCCTTGCGGCTCAATTCGAGGCTGTCCCCGACGAAGTCGGCGAGGTCCTGGAGCTCGGGCCGCTGGTAGTAATGCGCGAGGATCACCGCGTTGCGCTCCTTGCGCAACCGGTCGATCTCGGCACGCAAGTCGAGGCCGGTGAGGGATTCGCGCGGTTGGGCGGTCATGGCGTCCTCGAGACTACGGCGCGGTGCGGAGCGCTCTCCGCAGGAGATAGGCGCGGGGGAAGCGGGCGGCAATGCCCGGTGCGGCGCGAGGCTCGCGGCCGGAATCCGCTCAGCGGCCGGTCATCAGCGGTCCGGGCGGCGGCGGCGCGAAGACCAGCCCGGGCTTCGCCGCGCCCGGCGATCCCGCGGTGGCCTGGCGGTAGAGCGCGTCGCCCAGCGGCGAGCGCGTAATCGCGTTGCCGACCACGACCATCGCCGCCAGCACGGCCAGTCCGACCCACCACGCCGGATGGACCGCCCGCGACCGCCGGTAGTCGACCGCCATTCCGGCGATCGGAAACAGCGCGCAGGCGGCCGCCGCGCTTTCGTAGGCGTAAGGCTGGAGCAACGGCAGCGGCAGCAGGCGGCCGAACGCCGGCCCCATCAGCAACGCCATCGCGCTCAGGTGCAGGCGCGCGTGCCAGTCGGTACGCCGCCGCATCCCGATCGCGGCCCCCGAGAGCCCGGCGAAGGCGAGGACGTTGAGCGGATCGAAGATCAGGAAGTGCTGCGGCAGGAAGAAGAACGGCGTGGTTCCCTTGCGCACCATGACGATGGTGACCACGAAGCCCATCACGACCATCAGCGCCATCCACGCCACCGAGAACCAACCGAGCTTGCGGTGAAGCGCCATGTGCCGGCGCGCGCCGAGCGTAGTCTGGACGAGGAAGATCGCCACCCAGCCCATGAACGTGACCGCATGGAGGTGCGTCAGCCAAGGTGAGTGAAAGGTCGAGCGCCCGAGCAGCCACTGCGTCGAAAACGCCATCACGACCAGCAGCGCCATCGCCGTCGCCATGCCGGTGACGGGCGGGTCCGAGCGGACGCCGGCGGGTTCGAAATTCGGATACGTCGTCGCCATCGCGGCGCGCCCTCCCCCCAAAGGTCGACGGAGAAGGTATCACGTCGCGACGCACGATCAACCGGTGGCGCGAGCGAGCGTAGCGGCTCGAGCCGCGCCCCATCAATGGACGCTGAGGATTTCCTCGACCGGCAGCGCGAACTGCTCGCTTGCCTCACGCAAGGTCAGATAGCGAAGGCGGACCAGCTCGGCGGCCTCATGCCGGCGGCTTTCCCAGCGCACATGATCGACCACGCAGCCATGGGTGCTGAGGTGCAAGGGCCCGTCGGGCGTGCTGTGGTTTAGCTGGGGCTGGGGCTGGGACATCGGGATCCTTGCTGGCGATTCGGCAACCAACCGTCAGCGGGCCGATGGGTTCCACGAGGCGCGGCCGAGTTCAACCGGGCGCCGGCTCCCCATCGAACCGCACCCGCACGGTCACATCGCCAAACCCCGCGACCTGCATCGGGATCGCCAGGTTCTGGCGGATCGCGTCCTTCGCGGCGGCGCGGGCGAGGTTCATCAGCACCGGGTTGGCGGCGTTCTTGGTCGCCTGCTGCTCGGCCAGGCGGGTGGTGTTGCGGTTGAGCTTGTCCTGCGCCTCGCGGGTGATGAACACGCCTTCGCGCAAGTATTGCGCGCGCGCCTCGTCGAGGTTGGGGCGGCTGAGGGTGAGCGCGGGGAGCAGCACGTCGAGCGTCTTGGCGTCCTCGTTCCACGCGAGGCGGTCGCGATTCATCGCCGACAAGTCGAGCGTGTAGTCGACCCGCGCCGGGATCACCGCGACCTGCTTCGACTTGACCAGCCCGAGAAAGCGGGTGTCGTCGCTCGCCACCACCGGCGCGAGCTGCGCGCTGAACACGGTCAGGCGATTCTGCTTCTCGAACGCGACGAGGCTGGTGGCGAGCGGATCGCCGAGCTTCTCGGGCTTGAGGAAGCCGAACCACGCGAGCGCGGCGAGCGCGGCGAGGAACAGCAGCCACGGCAGCGCCGAGACCCGCGCCACGTTGTGCTCGCGCCGGACCTCGGGAACGCCCGTCGCGTTTGGGGTCGCGGTCGGCGGAGCTTCGGTTGTCAGGTTGCGTTCTTCCATACATCGCCTGAACGGACGACGCGGCCCTGACGTTCCAGATCGATCAGGTGCGCGAGCACCGAACGCCCCGCCGCGCCGCTCAGCCGCGGGTCGAGACCCTTGTACATCTTCGGGACCATCGCGACGATTTCCTGCGGGGCCTCGCCGAGCAGGCGGACGATCTGGTTCTCGCGCTGGCGGCGGTGGCCCATCATCCCGCGCACCAGCTGGCGCGGGTTGTCGACCGCGGGCCCGTGCGCGGGGTAATAGACCCGATCGGCGCGGTCGTGGAGCTTCTGCAGGCTCGCCATGTAGGCGGCCATGTCGCCGTCGGGGGGCGAGACCACGCTGGTCGACCAGCCCATCACGTGATCGCCGGTGAACAGCGCCCCGCTTTCGAGAAGCGCGTAGCACAAGTGATTGCTGGTGTGGCCGGGGGTGGCGATGGCCTGAAGCGTCCAGCCGTCGCCGGCCAGCCGCTCGCCGTCGGCGACCACGCGGTCGGGGGCGTAGGTCGGATCGAACGCGGAGTCGGCGCGCGGGCCCCCAGGACTGAAATCGTCGGCGATAACCAGCGGCACGCAGCCGATGATCGGCGCGCCGGTCGCGGCTTTCAGCGGCACGGCGGCGGGCGAGTGGTCGCGGTGCGTGTGCGTGCAGACGATCGCGGCGACTCTCGCCTCTCCGATCGCTTCGAGGATCGCCTCGACATGGCCGCCGCCGGCGGTGTCGCCCGCCGCGCCCGCCGGCCCCGGATCGATCACCGCGACGTCCATGCCCGCGCCGACGATGTAGGTTTCGGTCCCGGTGTAGGTGAACGGCGAGGGATTGGGCGCGAGGACGCGGCGGACCAGCGGCTCGAGACGCTCGGCGATGCCGGTCGGCCAGGGCTTGGGCGGCGCGTCCATTGCGGGCATATGGCGGTCGCGCCCCGGCGTGTCGAGTTTAAGCGGGAGAGCCGATGACCGACCTGATCCTCGTGCTCGACGCGGGCACGACCTCGACGCGGGCGATGGCGTTCGCTCGCGATGGCGCGCTCGCCGCGGTCGCGCAGCGCGCGCTCGAGCAGCATTACCCGCGTCCCGGCTGGGTCGAGCACGACGCGGAGGAGATCTGGCAGTCGACGCTCGCCTGCGCGCGCGAAGTGGTGGCGCAGGCCGGCGGGGCGGAGCGCTTCGCCGGCATCGGCATCACCAACCAGCGCGAGACCGTGGTGGCCTGGGACAAAGCCAGCGGCGAGCCGCTGGCGCGCGCGATCGTCTGGCAGGACCGGCGCACCGCGGAGCTGTGCGAGAGCCTGCGCGGTGCCGGGCACGAGCCCGAGGTCCAGCACCGCACCGGGCTTCTGCTCGATCCCTATTTCTCGGGTACCAAGATGCGCTGGCTGCTCGACCACTCGGGCGAGGTTGCCGCCGCCGCGCAAGCCGGGCGGCTGGCGTTGGGGACGGTCGAATCGTGGCTGGTCTACAAGTTGACCGGCGGCGCGCACCTCACCGACGCGAGCAACGCCAGCCGGACGCTGCTCCTGGCGCTCGACGGGGCGCAGTTCGACGAGGGGCTGTGCGAGATGTTCGGCGTGCCGCGCGCGGCGCTGCCGCGGGTGGTCGACTGCTCCGGCGATTTCGGGGCGAGCTTGCCCGACTGGTTCGGCGCGGCGATCCCCATCCGCGGGCTCGCCGGCGACCAGCAGGCCGCGACGATCGGCCAGCGCTGTCTCGAGCCGGGCGAGGTCAAGGCGACGTTCGGCACCGGCGCGTTTGTGCTCGCCAATATGGGCCAGGCGCTTCCCGCCTCGCGCCACCGCCTGCTCGGCACGGTGTTGTGCCAGCTCGGCGGCGCGCGGACGTACGCGCTCGAAGGCTCGGTGTTCGTCGCCGGGAGCCTGGTCCAGTGGCTGCGCGACAGCCTCGGCGTGCTCGTCAGCGCGGCCGAGACCGCCGCGCTCGCCGCCTCGGTGCCCGACGCCGGCGGGGTCGTTCTGGTCCCCGCGCTGTCGGGGCTCGGCGCGCCGCACTGGCGGCCCGAGGCGCGCGGCGCGGTCACCGGGCTGAGTTTCGCCACCACCCGCGCGCACCTCGCCCGCGCCGCGCTCGAGGCGATGTCGGCGCAGACGCAAGACCTGATGACCGCGTTCGCCGCCGACGGCGCGCCGTGGGCGCAATTGAAGATCGATGGCGGGATGAGCGCCAACGACTGGCTCGCGCAGGACCTCGCCGACATGCTCGGGCTGACGGTCGAGCGCCCGGCGTTCGTCGAGACCACTGCGCTCGGCGCGGCGATGCTCGCGGGACTCGGCGCGGAGCGGTTCGCCAGCCTCGACGAGGCGGCTGCGGCGATGCGCGGCGAGGTCAGGCGGTTCGTGCCGGCAATGCCCGGGTCGGTGCGCGAGGCGCGCCTGGCGCGCTGGCACGAGGCCTTGGCGAAAGTCTAGCTAGCCGCCAGCCGTTCGCGCAGCCGCTCGATCGCGCCGGGCCTCGCCGGCGCATCGTCGCGCCGCCGCCAGGCGCGTTCGAGCCGCATGATCCGCGCGTAAAGCCGTTCGCTTTCGCTCACCAGCCGCGCGGCATCGGGCGCCAGCGCCGAAAGGTCGCTCGCGGGCAGCGCCCCGGGCAGGCGGCCGTGGCGGCGCAGCTGGAACTCGCTGATCTCGCCCGCGAAGAACGCGCGGGTGTTGAGCAGCCAAGCGAGGCAATGCATCGTCCGCGTGGTCGCGCGCAGGCCCTCGCACGACAGCGCGACGCGGTCCGGACCGTCTTCGCCCTCGCGTCTCGCGAACCGCGCGCGCAGCTCGTCGGCGAGGAGCAGCGCGTCGCAATAGAGCGATTCGACGATGCGCGGATTGATGTCGGCGGGAACGGGCATGAGCGAACCCCGGTCTAGACCCCCGGGCCGCGCCCATCCACCGGGGCGAACGGTTGTTCACATCCCAATTCGGGCCTGTCCCGGTTTGGTGCAGGGTTCCGCGGCGCGGCCGTGGCCGCGAGGCCGCAAAATCAGGCGATGATGTCGGGGATCAGGTAGTCCTCGAGCATCGCCATCTGGTCCTTGAGCTTCAATTTGCGCTTCTTGAGCCGGGCGATCTGAAGCTGGTCGCCGCCGCCCGATTTGGCGCCCGCGCCGGTCAGCGCGTCGATCGCCGCATCGAGGTCGCGGTGCTCGATCCGCAGCATTTCGAGCCGCTTGCGCATTTCGTCTTCGCTCAAGGGTGTCATCCCTCCCCGGCGGCGCCCGATTCGGCTCGTCGCGGCTGCGCCCGAACCCGCCGCATCGATGCCGTGTTAACCCTTGCAAGTTACGCTCAATGTGCTTGCATGACAATCGCGCGGCCGTTGAGTCGAGTGGCTTGGAGCCTCTCCCCGCCGGACCTGGAGCCGGCCCGACAACCGCCGCGCGAGGACGGGAGTCCAACCCGCCCGGCCCCGACGCATCCGTGCGCCGCCGCCGGGCCGACGAAGGAGGCTAAGAGCTATGGAAGCATCGCACATGAGCGCGCTGATGGAGAAGCACGCCGGCCTGGAACGGCAGATCCAGGAAGAGATGAACCGTCCCGCGCCCGATGATGCCCTGCTACACGATCTCAAGAAGCGAAAGCTGCGGATCAAGGACGAAATCACGCACCATTAGTCAAAGCGGCGGGGGCCTTCGCCCCTGCCTTGCGGCTCCGGCCCGCTCTCGACCGATGTCGAGAGCGCACCTGACAAAGACTCCGGCTTCGATTAGGCCGGTCGCATGACTTCCGCTGCGACCGCCGCACGCACGATCCTGACCGGCTTGCACGAGGTGATGGCCTCGCGCGAGCGCGCGCAGGCCAAGCTCAACCGCGTGGTCGACATCATCGGCGAGAGCCTCGATAGCGAGGTCTGCTCGATCTATCTGCTGCGCGAAGGCATGCTCGAGCTTTTCGCCACGCGCGGGCTGTCGCAAAGCGCGGTCCACGTCACCCGGATGGCGGTCGGCGAGGGCCTGGTCGGGACGATCGCCGACAACGTCGAGACGCTCAACCTCGCCGAAGCCGCCGCGCACCCTGACTTCCAGTACCGCCCCGAGACCGGCGAGGAACGCTTCCACAGCGTCGCCGGGGTGCCGATCGTGCGCCGCGAGCGCGCGGTCGGCGTGCTCGCGGTCCAGCACGCCGAGCCGCGGCGCTACGAGGAAGTCGAGATCGAGGCGCTTCAGACGGTGGCGATGGTGCTCTCCGAGCTGATCGCCAACGCCGAGCTGATCGACGAGGAGGACGTCGCCGCGCGCGCCGCGGCGACCGGATCGGAGCGGCTCAAGGGCCTGACGCTGGTCAAGGGCCTGGCGAGCGGGGCGGCGGTGTTCCACCAGCCGCGCATCACTATCGAGCATGTCATGGCCGACGACATCGAGGCCGAACGCCAGCGCGTCTACCTGGCGTTCGACAAGATGCGCGAGCAGATCGACCGGATGGCGAGCCAGGCCGAGTTCGGCGTCGGCGGCGAGCACGAGGAAGTGCTCGAGACGTACAAGATGTTCGCTTACGACGAGGGCTGGGGGCGCCGGATCAACGAGGCGATCGACAGCGGGCTGACCGCGGAAGCCGCGATCGAGCGCGTCCAGCAGCGCACCCGGATGCGGATGCGGCAGATCGACGATCCGCTGCTCGCCGACCGGATGCACGACCTCGAGGACCTCGCCAATCGCCTGCTGCGGACGGTCTCGGGGCAGATGGGCACCGCCGCCACCCAAGGGCTGCGCCACGATACGATCCTGATCGCGCGCAACCTCGGCCCCGCCGAGCTGCTCGAATACGACAAGCGGCGCCTCAAGGGCGTGATCCTCGAGGAAGGTTCGCTCACCGCGCACGTGGTGATCGTCGCGCGCGCGATGGGGGTGCCGGTGCTCGGGCGGGTGCGGGGCTTGCGCGGGATCATTCGCGAGGGCGACCCGCTGCTGCTCGACGCCGACCAGGGCAACGTCACCGTGCGCCCCGCGCCGGCGCTGACCGAGGCGTTCGAGGCCAGGTTCTCGAAGAGCCG
>DATLDS010000188.1:0-2657 GCA_035525735.1 Novosphingobium sp. | reverse complement strand
ACAGGAGCTTGCCCGGGTTCATGATCCCGAGCGGGTCGAGCGCGGCCTTGACCCGCGCCATCAGCGCCAGCGCGGCCGGGTCGCCGAGGCGCTTGAGCTCGTCGCGCTTCAGTTGGCCGATGCCGTGCTCGGCCGAGATCGACCCGCCCCATCGCCTCACCAGGTCGTGAACGAAGCGGCTGATCGCCTTGCCCTCGCCGTCCTGCCACGCGGGCCCGTCGGTTCGGGGTGGGGCGATCACGTGGAAGTGGACGTTGCCGTCACCCAAGTGCCCGAACGCGACGGTGCGGGAGCCCGGAAACGCCGCCTCGACCTCTGGCCCGGCCGCCTCGGTGAAGGCGGGCACGTCGGCGAGCGGCACGCTGACGTCGTGCTGGACGGCGGGGCCGGCGGCGCGTTCGGCCGGAGCGATCGATTCGCGCAAGGCCCAGAACGCCTCGGCCTGCGCCTCGCTCGCGGCGATCGTCGCGTCCTCGACCAGGCCCGCCTCGAACGCGCTCGCGAGCATCGCCTCGGTGCGCTCGCCGAGTGTGTCCGCATCCCCCGCGTCGGCGACCAGCTCGATCAGCGCGTGCCAGCGGTGCTCGCCGCCGAGCGGCGCGCGCGCGCCGGGGAGGAATCCGGCGACGGTCGCGAGGCAGTGATCGGGCAGGACCTCGAACCCTTCGAGGGCGTCGCCTTGCGCCGCCTGGCAGTGCAGCAGCAATTCCCGCGCGGCGTGGATCGAGGGCACCCCCGCCCAGATCACCCGGCGCGCCGCGATCGAGGGGACCAGCCGCAGCGTTGCCGCGGTGACGATCCCCAGCGTGCCTTCGGAGCCGATCAGCAGCTGCTTCAGGTCGAAGCCGCGGTTGTCCTTCTTGAGCGGGGTCAACTGTTCCAGCACCGCGCCGTCGGGCAGCACCGCCTCGAGCCCGAGCACCAGCGCGCGCATCGAGCCGTGGCGCAGCACTTGCGTGCCGCCGGCGTTGGTCGAGACCAACCCGCCGACGGTCGCCGAGCCCTTGCCGCCGAGCGACAGCGGGAAGCGCAGGCCGACGTCTTCGGCGGCGCGGTGGAGATGCTCGAGGATCACCCCGGCCTCGCACGTCACCTGGCGCGCCGCCACGTCGACGGGGTGAATCGCGTTCATCCGCCGCAGCGAGACGATCAATTGCGCGCCGCTCGCGTCGGGAGTCGCGCCGCCCGACATCCCCGAATTGCCGCCTTGTGGGACGAGTCCGACGCGGTGCTCGGCGCACAGCCGGACGAGCGCGGCGACTTCGCCGGTCGAGGCGGGCGAGGCGAGCGCCAGCGCGGCGCCGTGGAAGCGCCCGCGCCAGTCGTTCAGCCACGGCTCGACCAGATCGGCGTCGCGGGTCAGCCCGCGCGCGCCGAGCAGCGCTTGCGCCTCGGCGAGGAAAGCGGAAGGGTCGGTCATCGCGCGGCCCGCTATGCCGACGGACGGGGTTGCGCGAAAGGGTTAAGCCGATATTCAAGCGCTGCGTGCGAGGGGGGCCGCTTCAGCTGATGTCCTCGCTTCTGGTCTTCCTCGCGCCGCTGGCGCTCGCCGCGGCCGCGCCGCAGCCCGAGCCGACCGCCGCCGCCCCGCCGCTGTGGACCGAGATTTTCGAAGCGTTCGTCTCGCCGGCCGCCCATCAAGTGCGGATCGAGCAACGCGTCGTCGTCCGCGTCGCCCCGCGCGTGCCCGCCCGCGAAATGCTCGCCGCCCTGCCGCCGGCGCCGCTGGCCTCGCGCTTCAAGGAGCGCAAGGTCGGCAAGTGCCTGGCGCTGGGCGGGATCGCCGGGGTCCAGATCGACCGCGCCGACGACCGTCTGCTGCTGTTCATGCGCGACCAGCGATTGATCGCGGCGAGCCTGGAAAAGGCGTGCGCGGCGCGCGACTTCTACTCGGGCTTCTACGTCGAGCGCAGCGGCGACGGACAGCTGTGCATCGACCGCGACACGCTCCACGCGCGCACCGGCACGACCTGTTCGGTGAGCAAATTGCGCCAGCTCGTCGCCACCGACGACGATTAGCGCTCCGAGCAGGGATTTCTTGACTTTCACCGCGTTCGCGTCATAGCGCGCGCGGATTGCCGCCTCGGGGATTGTCCGGGCGGACTTTCGTCGCGAGCATGGCTTGGCGACCTCTTTTTTTCCGGAACACCTGAATGAAATTTGCCGATCTCGGCCTGTCTGACGAATTGCTCGCCTCGGTGCTCGAGGCCGGTTACGACACCCCCACCCCGATCCAGGCGCAGGCGATCCCCAGCGTGCTGATGATGCGCGACATCATCGGCATCGCCCAGACCGGCACCGGCAAGACCGCCGGGTTCGTGCTGCCGATGATCGACATCCTCGCCCACGGCCGCCGCCGCGCGCTGATGCCGCGCAGCCTGATCCTCGAGCCGACGCGCGAGCTCGCCGCGCAAGTCGCCGAGAACTTCGAGAAGTACGGCAAGAACCACGACCTCAAGATGGCGCTGCTGATCGGCGGGGTGCAGATGGGCGACCAGGTCAAGGCGCTCAAGGACGGGGTCGACGTGCTGATCGCCACGCCGGGGCGGCTGATGGACTTGTTCGAGCGCGGCAAGATCCTGCTCACCGGGTGCAACCTGCTGGTCATCGACGAGGCCGACCGGATGCTCGACATGGGCTTCATCCCCGACATCGAG
>DATLDS010000075.1:0-2213 GCA_035525735.1 Novosphingobium sp. | reverse complement strand
TCTCGAGCGGGGTGCCGTCGGGCAAGTCGGCCCGCTTGATCCGCACGTCGATCACTTGCGCGCCGTATTCGCGCGCCTGGCGGTCGAGGCCTTGTTTGATCTGCTCCATCGCCGCGCCGCGATCGGCGGTTAGCAGCGACTGGAAGCTACGCTTGCCGAGCTCCTGGCGGAGCACCGAATTGAGGATCGGCTGGAGCTGCTCGGCGACGCGCTCGACGCTGCCCGCGGTCTGGACCATGCGCACCGGGTCGATGATCCGGAACCGCGCATAAGCGTCGACCTCGAGCCGGCGCTGGTCGAACGAGGTGACCTGCTGGCGCTCCATGTCGACGTCGAGCACGCGCTTGTCGATCCACACCACGCGCTCGAGCGCCGGGATGCGCAGGACGATTCCCGCGCCGGTCGAGCCGAAATCGGCGTTGGGGCGGAAACGGTTGATCACGCGCACCGGCTCGCCGGTGCGGACGATCACCGCCTGCATCGTCTCGGGCACCACCACCACGCTGCTCATCAGCGCGATCAGCAAGGCGATGGCCGCGATGATCGGGAAGCGATGACGCTGCCACAGCTCGATCATCGCGCCGGCTCCGCGCGCGACTGGCCGCGCTTGATTTCGGGCAACGGCAGGTAGGTCTGCACCCCGCCTTGGGTCTCGACGATCGTCTTGTCGGTCTGGCTCAGCACGCGCTCCATCGTCTCGTAATACATCCGCCGCCGGGTGACCTCGGGGGCGAGCTTGTACTGCTCGTAGACCTTGTCGAACGCCGCCGCCTCGCCCTGCGCGCGCGCGGTGAGCTGTTGCGCCCAGGCTTGCGCGCGGTTGACCGCGCTTTGCGCGTCCTGCTGCGCCGCGGCGACTTCCTTGAACGAATCGACCACCTTGGTCGGCGGATCGGCCTTCTTGATCTCGACGCCCTGAATCGACACACCCGAGCGATAGGCGTCGAGGATCGCCTGCATCCGCTGGCGCACGTTCTGCTCGATAATCGCGCGGCCCGACCCGCCCATCGCCTCGGTCAGCGGCACTTCGGCCACCGACGCGCGCATCGCCGCCTCGGCGACCTCGCGCACGGTGTCGTCGGGCTCGGCGAGCTGGAAGCTGTAGAGCTTCAAGTCCTTGATGTTCCAGCGCACCAGGTACGACAAGTCGACCAGGTTCTGGTCGCCCGTGAGCATCAGCTTCTCGGCCTCGCCCTCGGGGATGGTGTCGCGGCGGATCGAGGTGACGTCGGTGACGGTGACGGTCTGCATCGGCCACGGCAGCGTCAGCGAGATGCCGGGTCCGATCGTGCGGCTGTACTTGCCCAGCGTGGTGACGATCCCCTGCTCGCGCGGGCCGATCTGGTGGAACGTCGAGAACACCAGCCACAACCCCGCGATCCCGGCGAGGATCAGCGGGAACCAGCTTTTGCCGTCGGGCCGCTCGGGCAGCCGCGGGAACCCGCCGCCGCCGCGGCGCTGCGCGGTGCGGGCGCGGAAAATGTCCTCGATGCTCGCCGAGCGGCGCGGGGCGTCGCCCCCGCCGTCACCCGCGGGCGGAACCCACGGGTTGCGCGGACCATCGGCCTTGGGGGGTGAAGGTTCGCCGGGTTCGGGCGCGTCGCCGCCGTCGGGCGGGACGTCCTCGGGCGCGCTCGCGCCGCTGCCGCCCCAGGGACTTTTGCGACCGGCCATCGCTAGCCCCAACCGCTGCTTCCACCCGCCATCCGCGTTCATGCTCGCGGATATAGGCGAGCGCGGGGGAAAAAACAGTGTCGCGTTCAATTTCCTTTTGGCGAAATTCCTTAGTAGGAGCCGCGCATGGCGCCCGATGACCCACCGCCCGGCGACGATCGGAACGAGCGCGAGGCCAAGGACGCGCTCGCCGAGGCCGCCGGGCCGCGGCTCCAGACGCTGCGCCTGAAGGACGGCGTGGCGACGCTGGTGCTCGAGGTTCACGGGCTCGACCGGCTCGAGCGCGACCGGCTTGAAATCGCGGTGCGCGACGCGCTGCGGCCCTTGGGCGCGGTGCGGGAGGTGCGGATCGCGATGACCGCGGACAAGCCGCAGCGCCGCCTGATCGCGGTCGCCTCGGGCAAGGGCGGGGTCGGCAAGTCGACGCTCGCCGCCAACCTGGCGATCGCGCTGCACCGCCTCGGGCGCAAGGTCGGGTTGGTCGACGCCGATATCTACGGCCCTTCGCAACCCCGGCTGATGGCCAACGAGGGCAAGCG
>DATLDS010000185.1:0-7159 GCA_035525735.1 Novosphingobium sp. | reverse complement strand
GGTTCAGCGTCACCGTCGCGGTCGAGGGGTCGCCGTCACCGTCGGTGATCGTGTAGGTGAAGCTGTCGGCGCCTTCCTTGCCCGGCGTCGGGGTGTAGGTGAACGATCCGTCGCCGTTGTAGACGACCGTCCCCTTGGTCGGCCCGGTGGTCACCGCGACCGCGGCGGTCAGGCTCACCCCGTCGGCGCCGCGGGTGTCGTTGGCGAGCGCGTCGATCCGGATCGCGGTGTCCTCGGGCGGGCTGAACGGCCCGTCGTTGCGCGCGGTCGGCACGTCGTCGACGATCGCGATCGTCAGGTTGCCGGCGGTGAAGTCGCCGTCCTTGTCGGTCACCCGCACCGCGAACGCGTCGCTGGTGGCGTCGCCGCCGGTGTTGGTGGTGAGCTGATAGCCGTAGCCGATCTGACCCGCCGCGATGCTGGTGATCGTGAGCGTGCCGAACGCGCCCGCGAAGGTCTGCCCGACCGCGCTCACCGCGACCCCGCCGATGGTCACGCTCGCCGGCCCATCGGGCGCGGTGAAGCTGAAGCTGCCGGTCGCGAACTCGCCGTTACCGGCGGCCGCCGAGCCGGTGATCGTCGCGGTGCCGAGGCCCGCCTCGAGCACCTGGGTCGATCCCGGCGTGCCCGAGATCGGCAGCGTCAGCGTGGTCGGACTGTCGGCGATCGCGATCACCAGGTTGGCGGTCGCAGTGTCGTTGTCGCCGTCCTGGATGGTATAGGTGAAGCTGTCGCTGACCCCGCCCGCGGTGCCGGCGTTGCGGGTGTAGCTGTAAGTCCCGTTCGCGGCGATCGTCAGAGTGCCGTATTGGCCCGCGACGCTCGTTCCGGCGGCGCCGGTGCCGCCCGCGCCGGCGTACGAGATAACGCTTGCACCGTCCGCGCCTTGCGTGTCGTTGGCGATGACGTTGCCGCCCACCGGTCCATACGCGCCCGCGGGAATCGAATTGCCGTCGTTCGCCGCGCTCGGCGCGTCGTCGACGATCGCGACCACCAGCGAGGTCGTGGCGACATCGCCGTCGCTGTCGGTGACCGACAAGGTGAACGTGTCGCTGTCGGTCGCCGCGAGCGTGTTGTCGGTAAGCGTGTAGCTGTAGCTGTACCCGCCGCCCGCGAGGCTGACCGTGAGCGCGCCCTTGGTCGTGGTGACGGTGCCGCCGTTGGTGACGTTGACCCCGTTGACGACGAGGCTGGCGACCGTGTCGCCGCCGGTGGTCAGCGCGATCGTCCCCGCCGCGGTCTCGCCATTGCCCGCCGCCTGCGAACCCGCCGGCTCGCCCGGCCGCGCGCCGAGGTTCGACTCGAGCACGTCATTGTCGCCCGCGACCGCGATCGTCGGGGTCGAATCGGCGAGCAGCGTGATCGTCACCGTCGCGCGGCTGCTGTCGCCGTCGCCGTCGGTGATCGTGTAGTCGAACGTCACCGTGCCCTGCTCGCCGGGAGCGGGGGTGTAAGTGAAGCTGCCATTGCCGTTGTAGGCGAGGCTGCCCGCGCCGCTCAGCGTACCGGGGACTGCGGCGATCGCGTTGAGCGCGACGCTGTCGGCTCCGGGCGTGTCGTTGGCGAAGACGTTGACGGTGACCGCCGCGTTCTCGCTCGCCTGGGTCGCGGCGTCGGGACGCGCGGTCGGGGCGTCGTCGACGATCGTGATGGTGAAATTGCCGGGCGCGGTGTCGCCGTCGCGATCGGTGACGACGATCGCGAAAGTCACCGAGCTGGCGTCGCCCGAGGTGTTGTCGTTGAGCGTGAAGGTATAGCCGATCGTCCCCGCGTTGGGATCGAACGCGGTGATCGTCAGCACCCCGTTGGGGACCGTGATCGTCGCGCCGACCGCGACGGCGGTGCCGTTGATCGTGACCGTCGCCGGGCCGTCGCCGCCGGTGAAGCTGATCGTGCCGCTGGTCGAATTGATCGGCGCCGGCGCCTGCGAGCCGGGCGCTTCGCCGGGACGCACGGGCAAGCCCGCCTCGTTGACGATGGTCGCCGGGCTGCCCGCGGGGGGCAGAGAAGTGATGACCGGCGCGGCATCGCCGATCGCGATCGTCAGATTGGCGCTCGAGGCCGACCCGTCGGCGTCGGTCAGCGTGTAGTTGAACACGTCGCTGACCCCGCCCGGGGTGCCCGCGCTGCGCGTGTAGGCATAGCTGCCGTCGGCACGGATCGTCAGCACGCCGTACTGGCCGGTGACCTGGAGGTTGCCCGAGGCGTCGAAGCTGGTGTCGGTGTTCGCGGCGACGTTGACCGACGCGACGCGGGTGACCGTCGCGCCGTCGGCGCCGAGCGTGTCGACGCCCGCCGCGCCGCTGGTGGTGCCCACTCCGGTGACGACGTTGCCGGTCTGCGCGGTAAAGGTCGAGGCCGGGACCGCATCGGTGTCGGCGCGCGCGGTCGGCGCGTCGTCGCTGGCGCTGACGGTCAGCGTCGCGGTGGCGACGTCGCCGTCGGGATCGGTGACGGTCACCGTAAACTGGTCGGCAAGGCTCGCACCGACGAGATTGTCGGTCAGCGTGTAGCTGAATCCGAGCGTGCCCGTCGCGGGATTGAAGCTGGTGATCGTCAGCGTGCCGCGCGGGCTGACGAAGGTCTGCCCGACCCCCGTGAACAGCGTGCCGTTGATCGTGATCGAGCCGATCCCGTCGAGCGAGGTGATGACGATCGAGCCCGTGGTGGTCTCGGTCGCCGCCGCCGCGTTGCTGCCGGCCGGCTCCGCGCCGCGCGCGGGCAGCCCGGATTCGGCGACCGTCGCGGTCGCGCTGGTGGCGCCGGCGGGCTGGTCCACCGTGACGATGACCGCGCTGGGCAGATCGTCGGTATCGACCAGCTCGAACAAATCTTCGTCGTTGGTCTGCAAATTGAAGAACAGCGCGGTGGGCGGCAGCAGGTCGCCAAGGTCGAACGCGTCCTGGATCGGTCCGGCGGCCTCGAAGAAGTTGCCGCCCGAGCTGCGCGCCCCGGCATTTGGGCCAGCGGCTGGCTCGATCCGCTCTTCGCCGATCAGCAGCGCGGCGAGGTTGAGTGGAGGAACCGCGACGCCGTCGATCGCGATCTCGGGGACGAACACCGCGCCGTCGGCGATCACGATCACGCGCCCGTCGGGAAGCTCGATGACGAGGTCGCGGCCGCGGACCTGGATGTCGTCGAGGGTCGCGCCTTGCGGCAGGACCACCACGCCGTCGGGCCCCGCGACGAGCGGCACTCCGCCGCTGCGCGCCGCCGCCGCGGCGAGCGCGGCGAGTTCGGCGACCAACTGGCCGTTATCGGTCAGGGCATCGGGCTCGCGGCCGAGATCGGCGGCGGCGCTATCGCTGGCGGGAGTGTTCTCATAGTCCATCTTCGTGCCTTCGCCTGGTCGTCGCTCCCGCGGTCACGCGGGGGCCACAGATGCCAAAGGCGCAGGCGCGGGCGCTGGTCAGGAAAAGGCCCATGGACCCCGTCCATCAACAACCGACCTGCGCCCTGAACGGCGGGTGCGCTGCTGTGATCGGCTCGCCGAAAGCGGCGATCCCCCGACTCGCATGGCGTCATCCCGTCGCACGACAAGCAAACCACCCGGCCCGAATGGTTGCAAGCATATTAACCATCGGCAGTAATTGATTATAATGATGTGCGAAATGTCACAGCGGGCGGATTTTCGCGAGTCGCCGTGGGGATTCGGAGCCGCGACGGGCCGAGTCAGGGGTGCGACGAAAGGAGCGTATTAGCTAACGCCTGTGGGCTTGCGGACACAGTTTTCCGCTGCTTACGGTGCGCTGCGCGGCTCGCTCGCTTCGGCAAGGACGACGGTGAAACGGCCCTCGCGGTCGCTCCAGTCGGCTCGCGGCGTCCAGCCCCCGGCGAGCAGCAGCATCGTGCTGCCTCGGGGTTCGTACTTATGGCTGTTCTCGGTGTGGATGGTCTCGCCTCGGCGCATCGTGAAGCTCGCGTCGCCCACGCAGAAACGCATGTCGCGGCGCGCCTCAAGGTGCATCTCGACCCGCGCCAGCCGGTCGTTCCAGCGTGCGACGTGCGCGAAGCCGTCGCGCGGCAGGTCGGCATCGAGCTCGCGGTTGATCCGGTCGATCAGGTTGAGGTTGAACGCCGCGGTCACCCCCGCGGCGTCGTCGTAAGCGGCGGTCAGCGTCGCTTCGTCCTTGAGCTGGTCGAGCCCGATCAGGAGGTATGCGCCGTCTCCCAGCGTCGTCCGCATCGAGCGGAGCAGGTCGATCGCGGTCGGGGGCACGAGGTTGCCGATCGTCGAGCCCGGGAAGAAGCCGAGCTTGGGCAGCGCCGCGACTTCGTCGGGAAGCGGGACCGGCTTGGTGAAGTCCGCTTCGACCGGGAACACCGGCAGCCCCGGAAAGCCCGCCGCCAGATCGGCCGCGGACTGGCGCAGGAACTCGCCCGAGATGTCGATCGGGACGTACGCCGACGGCGCGATCGCGCGCAACAGGTGCGGGGTCTTGACGCTGCTGCCCGAGCCGAACTCGACCACCGCGCGGCCCGCACCGACCGCCGCCGCGAAGTCGGCGCCGTGGCGCTCGAGGATCTCGGTCTCGGCGCGGGTCGGGTAATATTCGGGAAGCCGGGTGATCGCCTCGAATAGCTGCGAGCCGGCCTCATCGTAGAACCATCGCGCCGGCACCGCCTTCTGGCGTTGCGACAGCCCGGCGAGCACGTCTTCGCGGAACGCGTTGTCGACCCCGGCGTGGTCCTCGTCGACGATCCGCACTCCCTCCTCGACCGCCATCAGATGTCCTTCGCGAGCCGGAGGCCGGTGAACTGCCAGCGCTGGTGCGGGTAAAAGAAATTGCGATAGCTTGGGCGGCTGTGCCCGCGCGGCGTGGCGCAACTGGCGCCCTTGAGCACGAACTGGCCCGACATGAACTTGCCGTTGTATTCGCCCACCGCGCCCGCCGCGGGCGTGAAGCGGGGGTGCGGGAGATACGCCGAGCGGGTCCATTGCCAGCAGTCGCCGAACAAGTCGTCGCCGCCGCGCGGCGCGACCGGGCCGGCGGTGTCGAGCTGGTTGCCCGCGGAGGGATCGGCCCAAACACTGCCAGCGCGCGCGGCGGCTTCCCACTCGGCTTCGGTCGGCAGCCGCGCCCCGGCCCAGGCGGCGAAGGCGTCGGCCTCGAAATAGGATATGTGCGTGACCGGGGCGGCGGGATCGCGTTCGATCCAACCGCCATGCGAGAACCACTCGTCATCGCGCCAGTAGAGCGGCGCGGCGATGGTCTCGCGCTCAACCCGGGCCCATCCGTCGGACAGCCACAGCGCGGCGTTGCGATAGCCGCCGTCGGCGATGAATTCGGCCCATTCGGCGTTGGTCACCAGCGCGCTCGCCAACGCGAACGGCTGGAGCAGCACGTCGTGGCGTGGCCCCTCGCAGTCGAACGCAAAGCCTTCGCCGGCGTGGCCGATCGAGGCGATACCGCCGCGATGCTCGATCCAATCCGGTGCGGTGCTCACGCGTTCGTGCGCA
Source organism: Novosphingobium sp. (assembly GCA_035525735.1). GTDB lineage: Bacteria > Pseudomonadota > Alphaproteobacteria > Sphingomonadales > Sphingomonadaceae > Novosphingobium. The sequence goes on along the minus strand of DATLDS010000185.1, from coordinate 1,698 downwards.
ACCGCCGGACCCGGATCGCCCGGCCACATCGCCGACCCCAGCGGGTTTCGCCACAGCGCGTGCTTGATGTCGGTCAGCAACAGCTCCTGGTGCTGCTGCTCGTGGGCGAGGCCGAGCTCGATCAGCCCGGCGCAGCGCGGGTCGTCGAGCAACGGGGCCATCACGGCGTCGACGTGCGCGCGGTAGGCGAGCACCTGGTCGAGGGTCGGTCGCGACAGCATCCCGCGCGCGAAGCGGTCGATCCGCTCGCCCTCGGCCTCGTAATAGCTGTTGAACAGAAACGGCCAGTCCTCCGAGAAGCGCGCGTAGGCGGACGTGTGATCGCGCAGCAGGAACGTCTCGAAGAACCACGCGGTGTGCGCCAGGTGCCACTTGGCGGGCGAGGCATCTGCCATCGACTGGAGCGTCGCGTCGGCGTCGGACAGCGGCGCGGCGAGCGCTTCGCTAAGCCCGCGCACCGCGCCAAAGCGCGCGGCGAGCGGAGCCGGAGCCGGCTCGCGCGGCGCGGGTTGAATCGAGTGCATCGCCCCCATCATGGCGCATAGCGCTCAGGGTTCAAGTTTCGTTCCCGCGCGCTTGCATCACGCCGTGCACGGAGTAGCTAGACGCCGCAATCGAGGACTAAGGAATACGGCGATGAAGGCGAGCCAGGCCTACTTCGAGGCGACCGGCGGGCCCGAGGTGATCCGCTGGCGCGAAGTCGAGCTTGCCGCGCCCGGTCCCGGCGAAGTCGTCGTGCGCAACGAGGCGGTCGGGCTCAACTTCATCGACACTTACCACCGCTCGGGGCTCTATCCGGCGGACCTGCCGTCTGCGATCGGGCTCGAAGCGGCGGGAACGATCGAGGCGGTCGGCGCGGGGGTCGATCACATGGCGCCCGGCGATCGGGTCGCCATGATGGGCCCGACCCGCGGCGCTTACGCCACCGCGCGGCTGATCGCGGCGCGCGAGCTGTTCAAGCTGCCCGACGACATCGACGCGCGCACCGCCGCGGCGGCGCTGCTCAAGGGCTGCACCGCCGAGCTTCTCGCCGAGCGCGCCGCCACCCCCGCGGCGGGCGACTGGGCGCTGGTCCACGCCGCGGCCGGCGGGGTCGGGCAGATCCTCGTCCAGTGGCTCGCCGCGATCGGGGTGCGGGTGATCGGCACCGCCGGGAGCGCGGCCAAGCAGCAGTTCGCACGCGATGCCGGTGCGGAGCACGTGATCCCCGCCGACGCCCCCGACCCCGCCGAGCAAGTCCGCGCGATCACCGCCGGCAAGGGCGTTCGCGTCGCTTACGACGGGGTCGGAGCGGCGACCTGGCAAGCCTCGCTCAAAAGCGTCGCGCGGCGCGGCACGATCGTCAGCTTCGGCAATGCCAGCGGGCCGGTGACCGGGGTCGACCTCGGCGTGCTCGCCCGCCACGGCTCGCTGTTCGTGACGCGGCCGACGCTGTTCGACTATTACGCCACACCCGCCGAGGCGAACGCGGGAGTCGAGCGGCTGTGGGCGATGCTGCGCGACGGCAAAATCCGCGTCGACATCGGCCAAACGTATCCGATCCACGAAGCCGAACAGGCGCACCGCGACCTTGAGGCGCGCAAGACCACCGGCTCGACGTTGCTGCTGCCTTAGGCCGCCTGCGCCGCGCCCTTGGCGGCGCGCTCGAGGTTGAGCATCTCGGCGAGGAGGAACGCCAGCTCGATCGATTGCGCGGCG
>DATLDS010000178.1:0-31898 GCA_035525735.1 Novosphingobium sp. | reverse complement strand
CGATCGTGGTCGACAGCGTCGCCGCGCCGATCGTCCATACCGCCGCGGTGCGGATGCCGGCCATGACGTAAGGCGCGACCAGCGGCGCCTCGACCCAGCGCAGCTTCTGCGCCGAGGTCATGCCGACCGCGTCGGCGGCCTCGCGCACCGCCGGATCGAGCCCGGCGAGCCCGGTCACCCCGCCGCGCAGGATCGGCAGCACCGCGTAAAGCGCCAGCGCGAGCAGCGCGGGGAGAAAGCCGAGCGCGGGAATGCCGCCTCCGACCACGCCCGAGAGCCACAGCAGAACCGGATAGAACAGCGCCAGCAGCGCCAGCGCGGGGATCGTCTGGACCAGGCTTGCCAGCCCGAGCGCGAGCCGCGCGACGGTGCGGTTGCGCGCCGCCCACAACGTGAGCGGCAGGGCGATTCCCATGCCCAGCGCGAGCGCCGCGGCGCTCAGCACGACATGCGCGCCCAGCTCGTCGCCGAGCGTCGCCAGCGCGGCGATCAGCGCGTTCATGGCGTGGTGAGGCCGGCGATACGCCGCGCCTGTTGGCGCGGGATCGCGACCAGCGCCTCGGCCTTCGCTCCCGCGCGCCCGCTCGCCAGTTCGGTCGGGGTGGCGTCGGCGACCACGCGCCCGCCTTGCATCACCAGCACGCGGTCGGCGAGCAGCAGCGCCTCGGCCATGTCGTGCGTGACCAGAATCGTGGTCAGCCCGAGCTCGTCGTGCAGCGCGCGGACCCTTTCGCCGAGCGTCGCGCGGGTCACCGGGTCGAGCGCGCCGAACGGCTCGTCGAGCAGCAGGATCGGCGGCGATTCGGCCAGCGCCCGCGCGATCCCGACACGCTGGCGCTGGCCGCCGGAAAGCTCATGCGGCATCCGGCTCGCGTAGCCCGAGGGAAGATCGACCAGCCGAAGCAGCCGCACGACATCCTCGTCCGGCATCCGCGCCCCGCGAACGCGCCGTCCTATCGCGATGTTCCCGGCGACGGTCAGGTGCGGGAACAGCCCGATCGACTGGAACACGTAGCCGATCCCGCGGCGCAGCTCGGGCGCGGGGCAGGCGGAGACCGGCTCGCCGCCGATCGATACCTCGCCCTGGCGCGTCGCGCCGGCGCTCTCGTCGAGGCGATTGACCGTGCGCAGTATCGTCGACTTGCCCGAGCCCGATTCGCCGACCACCGCGACGAGGCTCCCGCCGGCGATCGCCAGGTCGAGCGGGGCGAGCGCCTCGACCGCGCCGAAGCGGCGGGCGACCGCCTCGAAGCGGATTTCCGGCGGCGTCACATCGCCGAGATGCCGCCGTCGAGCTTGAGCTCGGCGCCGGTCATGAACTTGCTCTCGTCGGAGGCCAGGTAAAGCACGCCGTTGGCGACATCGATCGGCTCGCCGACGCGCTTGAGCGGGATCTGCCGCGCCAGCTTGTCCATGATCACCGACTTCTCCTTGCCGGTCGAGCGGACCATCCCGTCGAGGATCGGGGTGTCGATGAAGGTCGGGTGGATCGTGTTGCTGCGGATGTTCCAGCCCATCTTGGCGCAATACAGCGCGACCGACTTCGACAGCATCCACACCGCCGCCTTGCTGGCGTTGTAGCCGGGCATCGTGTCGCTGGCGATCAGCCCGGCGATCGAGCTGATGTTGACGATCGAGCCGGGCTGGTTGTCCTTCATCAGCGGCAGCGCGGTCTGGCAGCCGAGGAACACCGAATCGACGTTGACCGCGAAGCCGCGCTTCCATTCCTCGAGCGTGCAGGTCTCGATGTTGCCGCGCACCCCGATCCCGGCGTTGTTGAGCAGGATCGAGAGCCCGCCGAGCGCGTCGCGCGCCAGCTCGACCGCGGCTTTCCAGTCGTCGGGGTCGGCGACGTCGTGGCGGCACGAGAAGCCAGTGCCCGCGCCGTGCGCGGCGTTGATCGCGGCGGCGGTCTCGGCCGCGCCGACGTCGTTGAGGTCGGTGCACAGCACGCGCGCGCCTTCGCGGGCGAGCAGCATCGCGCTCGCCGCGCCGAGTCCTTGCGCCGCGCCCGTGACCAGCGCCAGCTTGCCCTGAACCCTGCCTGCCATCGTCAGTCCTCCAGCATCCGCGCGCCGAGCAGCAGCAGCAGCCGCACGTCGATCGCATCGCCCAGCGCGCGGCGGCCTGCAAGGAAATCCTCGAGCCCGGCGAGTGGGACGCGGTGAACGACGATGTCCTCGCTCTCGGTCCCGCCGCCGCCGCTCACCCGCGTCAGCCCGGCGGCGCGCAGCAGGGTGAAGCTCTCGCTGAGCATGCCCGGCGAGGAGAAGAACTCGCCGAGGTCGTCGAAGCGCTCGGCGCGATAGCCGGTCTCTTCCTCGAGCTCGCGCGCGGCGGCGACCTCGATCGCTTCGCCGTCGTCGTGGTCGCCGATCAGCCCCGCGGGCAGCTCGATGCAGCGCCGGCCGAGCGGAACGCGCCATTGCTCGACGAGGATCACATGCCCGTCCTCGACCGCGAGGATCACCGCCGCTCGGATGCCGCGAGCGCGCGCGACATACTCCCACGTGCCGCGCCGCCTGGCGACGACGAAGCGGCCCGCCCACATGATCTCTTCGTCTTCGGGGCTCACACCTCGATCAGCCGGTCGGGCAGCTCGTTGACGTCGTCCTCGGCGCGCGGGAAGTGCTCGGCGAGCACCTTGCCGACCCGTTCGACCGCGGCGATCATCCCGTCGGCGAGCCGGCCATGCTTTATCTCGGCGAGCAGCGCGGCCATCGCGTCGCCCCACACTTCGGGCGCGACTTTCGAGACGATCGCCTGGTCGGCTACGATCTCGGCGCGGTGCTCGCGCATCGACAGGTAGATCAGAATCCCGGTACGACCGTGCGTGCGCCGCTCGGCGCCGACCTTGAAGCAGGTGATCGCGCGCACCAGCACGCGGCGCGACTTGACCGGAGGCGGGATCAGCCAGAACTTGAGCGGCTGCCACAACTGGATCAGCAGCATCCCGAGGAACTTGAGCGTGGCGACCGCCAGCGCGACCGCGAAAATTTCGCTCGGGGTCCATTCGTTGGCCCACGCGCCGGTCAGCCGGTCGATCCAGCCCAAATAGAAATCGGGCAGCAGCGACAAGGCGAGCAGCGCGGTGCCCGCGACCAGCGCGGCCCAAGCCAGCGCGACGTCGGTGTAGCCGTCCGAGCGTTCGGTGACGATCGTCACGATCTCGCCCGCGGTGTGCGCTTCGGCCGCCGAGACCGCGGCGCTGACACGGGCGTGATCGTCGTCGCTCAGGATGATCGCCTTGGCCATCACCAGCTGCCCGAGGCGCCGCCGCCGCCGAAGCCGCCGCCGCCGAAGCCGCCGAATCCACCTCCTCCTCCGCCGCCTCCGAAGCCGCCGCCGAAACCGCCTCCGCCGCCTCGCGACATGCCGCGGGCGATCTCGCTCGCGCCCCACAGCACGATCCCGGGATTGATCCCGCCGCCGCGGCCGTATCGCCGCCCGCGCCGGCCGCGTCCGAACATGCTCATGAACACCAGGAACAGGACGACCCAGAAGAACACGCCGCCGAAGGTCGCCCCGTCGCGGTCGGTCCGGCCTCGTTGCGCTTCCGCCGCCGCCGCAGCTTCGGCCACCGCCTTGGCCTCGGCGGGATCACGGTCGAGCTGGGCGATCGCCGCGTCGATCCCGGCCGCGATGCCGCCGGGATAATCGTCCGCCTTGAACCGCGGGGTGATCGTATCGCGGATGATCCGTCCGGCGAGCACGTCGGGGAGGTATTGCTCGAGGCCATAGCCGACCTCGAAGCGCAGCCGCCGCTCGGCCGGCGCGACCAGCAGGATCAGCCCCTGGTCGGTGGCCTTGCCGCCGACGCCCCAGGTCTGGCCGAGCTCGACGCCGTAGCTTTCGATGTCGCGGCCATCGAGCGAGGGCACCGTCACCACCAGCACCGATCGCCCGGTCGCCGCGTTGTAGGCGCGCAGCTTCTGGTCGAGCGCGGCCTCCTCGGCCGGCGGCAGCAAGTCCGCCTGGTCGAGAATCGGCCCCTCGGGCCGGGGCGGCACCTTGGCGACCGCCGCGCTGCTCATGAGCAGCGCGGCGAACAGGGCCAGCAAGGCGCGAAGCATCGCGGTCACCCGCGCGTTCCGCGCGCTCAATTCGCGGCGGCGGTGGAAGCCGGCGCGGTGGGCTGGGCGGCGTTGTCGTTGGCCCCGGCCGCCGGAGCGGCGGCGGGCGTGCCGAAGTCGACCGTCGGCGCGGTCTCGGCGCCCGCCTCGGCGCGGAACGGAACCAGCGGTTTGGCGCCGTAGATCACCTTGGCCGCGACCACCGCGGGGAACGTGCGGATCGTGGTGTTATATTCCTGGACGGCCTCGTTGTAGCGGGTGCGGGTGACGTCGATCCGGTTCTCGGTCCCTTCGAGCTGGACCATCAGGTCGGCGAAGCGCGCCTGGCTTTGCAGCGTCGGATAGTTTTCGACCACCGTGCGCAACTGGCCGAGCGCCTGGGTCAGCTGGTTCTGCGCCGCCTGGAACTTCTCGAACGTAGCCGGATCGGAAAGATCGTCGGTGGTGATGTTGATCGAGGTCGCCGCGGCGCGGGCGTTGGTGACGTTGGTCAGGATCGTGGTTTCGCTTGCCGCCGCGCCCTTGGCGGTGGCGACGAGGTTGGGGATCAGCGCGGCGCGGCGCTGATACGCGCTCTCGACGTCGGCCCAGCGCGCCTTGGCGTTCTCCTCGGCGGTGGGAACGGAGTTGACCCCGCACGCCGAAAGCCCCGCGGCGGCGGCGGCGACGAGCGCCAGGCGGCCAAGCCGCGCGACGAGTGAATGACTCATGTCCAAAATCCCTTCCCGTGCCGGGCGCGCGGCCCAATGGGGTCCGCACCGGCAAAGCCTGCGCAAGATAGCGCGCGGCCGCGTCCATTCAAGGTGTTTTACATGACCAACACGGTGTCCGCGCTTGACCATCGGCTTCGACGCCGGAAAACAGCGCGGTCGCACCCGGCGGAAGGAGCCCCTATGCTGCATGAATTCAAGACCTTCATTTCGCGCGGCAACGTGCTCGACCTGGCGGTGGGGGTGATCATCGGCGCGGCCTTCGCCAAGATCGTCACCTCGCTCACCGAAAGCGTGATCATGCCGGTGGTCGGATGGATCGGCGGCGGGTTCGATTTCACCCGCTATTTCTTCAGGCTTGGGCAGATCCCGGCCGATTACAAAGGCTCGGTCAACGATTACGCGGCGCTCAAGAAGGCCGGAGTGGCGATCGTCGGCTACGGCGAGTTCGTGACTCAGGTGGTGCAATTCGTGATCCTGGCGTGGGTCGTGTTCCTGATCGTCAAGTTCGCCAACCGGCTCAGCGGGCGCAAGGAAGAGGCCAGCGCGGTCAACGAGCTCAGCCTGCTGACCGAGATCCGCAACGAGCTGCGCAAGCGCGGCGATCCGGCGCTCACTTCCCATTAAGCCAGGAACGCCTATATGGGACCTCGCCGGGTTCGCCCGGCTATGAGGATAAATGGTGCCGTGCAATAGGCACAGCGGACCCGGGGGCAGTACCCGGCGGCTCCACCAGAAGGCGCGCACAACCGCGGTTTCTGACGGGGCCGAACCAGGATCGACGTGTGTTCAAAAGCGGTATTTTCTTCCGGGCTGAGTAACCCGTTAAAGGCTCAAAACCCACAAGTGCCAATGACAATGAAGCACTCGCTCTCGCGGCGTAACCTGACGGCCTTACGGCCTGAAATTACAAAGCTAAAGCGCGGTTGGACCGACCGGGCAACAGAACGGATTCCAGCGGCCCGGGGCGGGCCGGGCAACAGAACCGCCCCACCTTATTCGGTGTTGCCGAAGCCCGGAACGCCCCCCGAGAACAACGCGGGGCGCGCCGGGCAACAGAAGCCCCCCATTTCATCAACTGCCCAGTACCAATCATTGTCATCCCCGCGAAAGCAGGGATCCATGAACCGCGCTCGAGGTGACTCCTTGGATTCCCGCTTGCGCGGGAATGACAATGGATTGTGGGCGTCGACCGTCGATGCAGCGTTACTCAGGCATTGAGGTCGAACCACAAGTCCCGCCACTCCGGATTGCCCGCCTCGATCAGCTCGATCGTCAACGCCCGCCGCCACTTCTTGAGCGCCTTCTCGCGCGCGATGGCTTCCTCGATCTGGTCGAAGCCCTCGAGGTGGACGAGTCGGGTGACGCCGTACTTCTTGGTGAAGCCGGCAACCGCGCCATCGCGGTGCTCGGCGATCCGCGCGGCGAGCCGGCCGGTGACCCCGATGTACAGGGTGCCAAGCTTCTGGCTCGCCAGAATATAGACCCAGTAGCGCGGCATCAGGGTCACTCCATGGATCCCCGCATTCGCGGGGATGACATTGTTGGAGCGATAGTTAGGTGAGGTCGGCGCTCGCCTCGCGCTCGCGCTGCTCGTGGCCGATGCAGTCGAGCAGCTTGGCGCCCGCCATGAACACCGCGGCCGTGCAGGCGAGGAACAGCAGCTTGCCGCCGAAGCCGGGATATTGCGTGAGGTAGGCGCTGCCGCGCTCGACCGCGCCGAGCGCGAGCGCGTAGATGATCAGGTAGGCTTCGAACTTGGTCTTGATCGTGAACAGCCGACCGATCTTGTTCAGCATCGTTTCCTCGCGCCTGCGTGATTCCATCTACAGCAACGACCATGCCACGCGCGCGTTCGCGCCGACAAGCGCGTTAACCCTCGGGAAACTGTAAGTTTGCCCGACGTTCAGGCGAGCTCGGCCAGATCGAGCGTATCCAGCAATGCGGCGCGCGCCGCGATCACTTCACGGGCGAGCGACTCGCCGCCGATGTCGCCGGGATCGATCTGCTCGGGCCAGGCCCGCGCGATGGTCCGCTCGATCGCCTCCGCCTTGGCCGCGTCGAGCAGGAAGCGCGGATCGACCGTGGCGGGATCGGCGACCCCGCGCAGCCGCAGGCAAGCCGGGCCGCCGCCGTTGGCCATCGACTGGCGCACGTCGACCGGGACGACGCGGCGGATCGGGCCGTTGCCCGCGAGCAGCGCATCGCTCCACGCGCGCACCGCGGGGCTTTCCGAGGCTTCGAGCGGGATGATCAGCGCCATGGTGGAATCAGGCAACGTGACGAGCTGGGCATTGAACAAGTAGCTGCGCACCGCTTCGGCGAGGCTCACCGCGCTCGCCGGGACGACGATGATCTCGGCCTCGGGCAAGGCCGCGCGGATCGCGCGATACGCCGTGTTGGGAGCGGCGAAGGCCTGCTCGTGGACCAGCAGCACCGTCTCGTTGGCGACCGCGACCACGTCGTTGTGGAACGCACCCGCGGCGATCGCCTCGGACGATTGCTCGATAAACAGCGTGCGCGCCGGGTCGAGCCCGTGCAGCCGCGCGACCGCGCGGCTCGCCTGCTCGTGCTGGCGCGCGGGGAATGCGCCACCCGGGCGGCCATAGACGAAGATCTCGAGGCCCGGCGCATCGTGTCGCGGCGCCATCCGCATGTGATTGGCCGCGCCTTCGTCGCCGAAGCTCGGCGGCAACGCGTCGTGGAGCGCGAAGGGGCGCGCGTCGGCGAAAACGAGCGCGAGCTGGCGCGCGGTGTCGGGCCATTCGTGCGCGCGGTGCGGCATCGTCACGAGGTTGGCGGGGGTCAGATGACAGCGCCCGTCGGCGGTGTCGGGAGCGGGCGAGACGGTCGCCGCGTTGGCGGTCCACATCGCCGAGGCCGACCACGCCGCGGCGACGAGGCGCGGATCGTCGGGCTGACCCAGCGCGTCGAGGAACCCCGGATTGGGGCGGGGCAGGGGAACGAAGAAGCCCTGTGCGAGCCCGAGCGCGAGGTTGCCGCGCATCTTCGCCAGTCCCTCGAGCGCCGCCGCGCGCGGATACGAGGGGTCGCCGGCATGAGCCGTCGCGGCGAGATTGCCGAGGCTCAGTCCGGCGTAGTTGTGCGACGGGCCGACGATCCCGTCGAAGTTGATTTCGACCAGCGCCATCTCAGCTGGTGACGTAGCAGACCGGATCGCCCGGACCGACGCCCAGCGCCTTCGCCGCGCCGATGTCGAGCGAGAACCCGGCTTCGGTATCGAGCACCCGCCCGAACACGCAGCGAAAGTCGGTCAGCTCGCCCGCCGCGACCAGCGCCCGCTCGCCGCCCTGCTCGCCGACCGCGTCGAGCCGAGCGACCTTGGCGTTGGCGACGCTCGCCACCTTGTCGGTTCGCGCGGTCATCGTCGGGCCGCCGTCGAAGATGTCGACGTAGCCCTCATAAGCGAAGCCCTCGGCCTCGAGCATCCGCATCGCGGCCCGGCCCGACGGATGCGGCAGCCCGATCGCGCTGCGCGCGGTCTCGGGCAGCATCGCGATGTAGACCGGGTGCTTGGGCATCAGGTCGGCGATGAACTGGTTGCCGTTGATCGCGTTGAAGTAGTCGGCCTCCTGGAAGTTCATCCCGAAGAACCGCCCCGCGACCCCGTCCCAGAACGGCGAGCCGCCGCGCTCGTCGATGATCCCGCGCAGCTCGGCGAGGATCCGGTCGGAAAACCGCGCGCGGTGCATCGCGATGAACAAGTAGCGGCTGCGCGCGAGCAGCATCCCCAGCCCGCCGGCGCGCTCGGACGGGTGGAGGAACAGCCCGCCGACCTCGCTCGACCCCTCGAGGTCGGTGACGAGGTTGAGCATCTCGGCGCGGAAGGTCCGCTCGAGCTCCTTCGAATGCTGGGTGAGGGTGGCAAGGCGATAGCTGTAGAACGGCCACGCTTGGCCGACGCGGGTGAACAGTTGCGCGGTGCCGCGCACTTCGCCGGTCTCGACGTTCTCGAGCACGACGACGAACAATTCGTCCGCCGCCTCATGGGCGTCGGGGCGCGAAAACGCCTCGGCCGAGCGCGCCAGCTTGGCGGTGAGCGCCTTGCGATCGGGCGGCAGGTTGGTGAAGCCGCCGCCGGTCAGCTTGGCCATCTCGTAGAGCGGCTGAAGGTCGGCCAAGGTCGCGGCGCGGATGCGAAAGGTCATCTCGAGGTCACCCAAAGGTCAGCCGTGGACCGGTCGAAGGACAGCCGTGTCCATCCTACTCGCCCCCGGCGAGGCGGTGGAGCACGACCGCCGACAACGCCGCGCGCTCGGCGAGCGAGGACACGATCATGAATTCGTCGGCGGAATGGATCGCGCCGCCGCGCACGCCCATCGTGTCGACCACCGGCACGCCGCAGGCCGCGATGTTGTTGCCGTCGCACACTCCTCCGCTGGCCTGCCACGCGATCGGCTGGCCGAGCGCCGCGCCGCACGCTCTGACCAGCTCGAACAGCTTCTCGGCTTCGGGTGTCAAGGGTTTGGGTGGACGTGATATTCCGCCGTGGAGCGTGATCAATACTTCGTGCTCGAGCTCGACTTCGCGGAGCACGCCGTGGATCGCCCGGTCGAACCGCTCGGCGTCGCCCGTCTCGCGTGGGCGGATGTTGAAGCGCAGCACCGCGTGGTCGGGCACGACGTTGTTGGCCGATCCGCCCTCGATCCGCGCGGGGTTGAGCGCGAGCGTCGCGGCCTCCATCGCCTTGAGCCGCAAGGCCAAATCGGCCGCGGCGACGACCGCGTTGCGCCCGTCGCGCGGGTTGCGCCCGGCGTGCGCGGCGCGGCCCGCGATCACCGCGCTGAAGTTGCCGCTGCCCCCGCGCGCGCCCGCCAGCGTCCCGTCGGGCAGCGCCGAAGGCTCATAAGTCAAAGCGGCGGCTTTGCTTTTCGCGAGGTCGGCGATCAGCGCGGCCGAGGCCAGCGAGCCGGTTTCCTCGTCCGAGTTGATGAGCACGTCGTAGCCGATCCGCGCCGCGGCGGGGCTCGCCTCGAACACTTGGAGCGCGGCCAAGATCACCGCAATTCCGCCCTTCATGTCGGCGACCCCGGGGCCGTTGATCGTTCCGTCGTCGCGCCGATGAGGCGCCTGGAACGGGTGATCGGCGGCGAAGACGGTGTCCATGTGGCCGGTCAGCAGCAGGCGGCGGCTGACGTCCGGCCGTACCTGGACGACCAGATGACGCCCATGGCCGAGCGCGGCGACGGTTCCGTCCGCCAGAACCGCCTCCACCGGGGCCGGCTCGACCCATTCGCGCGCGCCGGGCAGGATCGAGAATGCCTCGGCCAGCGCCGCGGCCTGGCGTTCGAGCCCCTCGAGGTTGCGCGTGCCGCTGTTGATCGCGCTCCACGCCTCGACTTGGGCAAGCATCGGCGCGGGATCGATGCGGCCGACGAGCGCGGCTTCGGCGGGGGTGAGCTGCTCCATGCGCTGCGGTGCCTAGCCGATGCGTCGCCGCGTTGCCAATCGCGCCGCGCTTCGCCATAGCGCCTCGCGTTCCTCCCCAAGGCGCGATAAATCCGTGGATCATGACGGGCGAGGTGCGATGAGCGAGATGGTCGAGCGCGGCGGGCTGCAAGTCGATGCGGCGCTGGCCCAATTCGTCGAAGCCGAGGTGCTGGCGCCGCTGGGCCGCGACGCGGCGGCGTTCTGGCGCGGGTTCGCCCAGCTCTGCGCGCGGTTCGCGCCGCGCAACCGCGAGCTGCTGGCCAAGCGCGACGCGCTCCAGGCGCAGATCGATGCGTGGCACCTCGAGCGCCGCGAGCAGCCGCACGACGCGCCCGCCTATCGCGCGTTTCTCGAGCAGATCGGTTACCTCGTCTCCGAACCGCCCGCGTTCCGGATCGGCACGACCAACGTCGATCGCGAGATCGCCGCGCTCGCCGGGCCGCAGCTGGTCGTCCCCAGCCTCAACGAACGCTTCGTGCTCAACGCCGCCAACGCGCGGTGGGGCAGCCTCTACGACGCCTGGTACGGCACTGATGCGCTTCCCGCAGCGCCGCCCGCGCAAGGCAGGGGCTACGATCCCGCGCGCGGCGCGGCGGTCATCGCGGCCGGGCGCGCGTTCCTCGACCTGGCGCTGCCGCTCGACGACGCGGCGAGCTGGGCCGATTGGGACGGAGCGAAGGTTCCGATGTTGTGCGATCCGGCGTGTTTCGCGGGGCGCAATGAGGCCGGTTTGCTGTTTTGCCACAACGGCCTGCACATCGAGTTGGTGATCGATCGGAAGCACCCCGTGGGTGCGACCGATGCCGCCGGGATCGGCGACATCGTACTCGAATCCGCGTTGACCACGATCGTCGATCTCGAGGACTCGGTCGCTGCGGTCGACGCCGAAGACAAGCTGCGCGCCTATCGCAACTGGCTGGGGCTGATGCGCGGCGACCTGACTGCGACGTTCGCCAAAGCCGGGGGTGAGATGTCTCGCGCGCTCGAGCCCGACCGCGAATGGACCGACGCGCACGGCAAGCCGCATAAGCTGAAGGGCCGCAGCCTCCTGTTCGTGCGAAATGTCGGCCACCTGATGACCAATCCGGCGATCCTGCTCGCGGACGGCTCGGAGATTCCCGAGGGAATCATGGACGCGGTACTGACCAGCGCGATCGGTGCGCACGACCTGGCCGGGCTGGGCAAGTACCGCAACTCCGAGTGCGGCTCGGTCTATATCGTCAAGCCGAAGATGCACGGGCCGGAGGAATGCGCGTTCACCAACGACTTGTTCGACGCAGTGGAGGATTTGCTCGAGCTTCCGCGGCATGCCGTCAAGGTCGGGGTGATGGACGAGGAGCGGCGCACTTCGGCCAATCTCGCGGCGTGCATCTACGCGGTGCGCGACCGCGTCGTGTTCATCAACACCGGCTTCCTCGATCGCACCGGCGATGAGATCCACACCTCCATGCAGGCCGGAGCGATGGTCCGCAAGGGCGCTATGAAGGCGTCGGCGTGGATCGAGGCATACGAGAAGCGCAACGTTGCGATCGGCCTCAAGCACGGCTTCTCGGGCCACGCCCAGATCGGCAAGGGGATGTGGGCCGCGCCCGACCGGATGCACGCCATGCTGGTCGAGAAGATCGCGCACCCCTGCACCGGCGCGAACACCGCATGGGTGCCGTCGCCGACTGCGGCGACGCTTCATGCGCTGCATTATCACCAGGTCGACGTGTTCGACCGCCAGCGCGAGGTCGAGCAGGAGCCGGTTCCCGGGCTCGACGCGCTGCTGAGGATTCCGCTCGCGGAAGGGGTCAACTGGTCCGAAGCCGAAATTCGAGAAGAGCTCGACAACAACGCGCAAGGACTGCTCGGCTACGTCGTGCGCTGGGTCGACCAGGGGGTCGGCTGCTCGAAAGTGCCCGACATCAACGACATCGGGCTGATGGAGGACCGCGCGACGCTGCGCATCTCCTCGCAGCACCTCGCCAACTGGCTGCTCCACGGCGTGTGCACGCGCGAGGCCGTGGTCGAGGCGCTCGAGCGCATGGCGGCCAAGGTCGACGCGCAGAACGCGGGCGACCCGGCCTACAAGCCGATGTCGCCGAACTTCGCCGCGAGCATTGCGTTCCAGGCGGCATGCGAGCTCGTGTTCAAGGGTGTCGAGCAGCCCAGCGGCTACACCGAGCCGCTGCTCCACGCGTGGCGGAGCAAGGTCAAGGCGTCAGCTTAGCCGTTGCGCGAGCCCCACGAATTCGTCGACGCTCAATGTCTCGGCGCGGCGAGTCTCGTCGATTCCCAGCGCGGCGAGCGCCGCGAGCGCGCCGGGCAGGCCCTTCAGGCTCTGGCGCAGCATCTTGCGGCGCTGCCCGAACGCGGCCTCGGTAACGCGTTCGAGCATCCGCGCGGAAACCCCCTCGGGCATCGCGCGCGGGACGACGTGGACCACCGCCGACATCACCTTGGGTGGCGGAGTGAACGCGCTGCGGTGGACCTTCATTGCCAGGCGTGCAGCGCTGCGCCATTGCGCCAGCACCGCGAGACGGCCGTAAGCCGAGGTGTTCGGCGCGGCGACGATGCGCATCGCGACTTCCTGCTGGAACATCAGCGTCAGGCTTAGCCAGGGCGGCGGCCAGGATTCGCCGCTGAGCCACCCGACCAGCAGCGCGGTGCCGACGTTGTAGGGCAGGTTGGCGACGACGTGAAACGGGCCGGCAATGCCGTGCGCGACCTTCGTCGCATCGCCCTCGATCACGCGCAGCCGCCCGGGAAAAGCGCCTTCCAGCTCGGCCAGCGCGGGAAGGCAGCGGCGGTCCATCTCCACCGCGGTCACGCGCGCGCCGGCGCGCAGCAGCGCGCGGGTCAGCCCGCCGGGGCCCGGGCCGACCTCGAGCACGTCGCGCCCGTCGAGCGGCCCGGGGAGTGCCGCGATGCGGCTCAGCAGCTGCTCGTCGAACAGGAAGTTCTGTCCCAGCGCCTTGCTGGCGGAAAGGCCGTGCCGCGCGATGACCTCGCGCAAGGGAGGCAGGTCGCTCAAATCGCGGCGGCTCGTCGCACCGCGCACTCGCCCGCCATGCGCAGCGCAGCGATTGTCGCGCCGGGGCGGGCCGCGCCGCTTCCGGCGATCGCGAACGCGGTGCCGTGATCGGGCGAGGTGCGGACGATCGGCAGGCCCAGTGTGACGTTGACGCCGGAATCGAAATCGAGCGTCTTGAGCGGGATCAAGGCCTGGTCGTGGTACATGCACACCGCCAGATCGTAACGCGCGCGCGCCTCGGCATGGAACATCCCGTCGGCGGGGAGGGGGCCGGTCACATCGAACCCTTCGTCGCGCAATTGCCCGATCGCCGGGGCCAGGATCGTGCGCTCCTCGTCGCCGAAGCGCCCGTCTTCACCGGCGTGCGGATTGAGCCCGGCGATCGCGATGCGCGGCCGCTCGATCCCGAAATCGCGCGTCAGCGCGGCGGCGGCGATCGCGGTGCGGGCGCGGATCAGTTCGGCATTGAGCAAGCCCGGAACGTCGGCGAGCGCGGCGTGGACGGTGATCGGCACGACCTTGAGGCTCGGCCCCGCGAGCATCATCACCGCGTTGTGCGCGCCGACGCCGCAGCGCTCGGCAACGTATTCGGTCTGGCCGGGATGGGTGAAGCCGACCTTGGCCAGCTGCGCCTTGGCGACCGGCGCGGTGACGAGCGCCGCCGCGCCGTCGCCGCGCACGATTCCGGTGGCGACCTCGAGCGCCTGAAGCGCGAGCTCGGCACCCGCTTCGCTGGGCTCGCCCGGCGTGAAGTCCATCCCGCCGATGTCGAGCACCGGGAGGACGTCGGCAAAGCAGGCCGCAGCTTGATCGGGGCTGTCGATTGCCAGCACGGGCACCTCGAGCCCGCGCGAAGCGGCCGCACCGGCGAGCACTGCGACGCTACCGACGACGAAGAACGGCGGAAGCCTGAAGTCGTCGCGCCGGGCCCAAGCCTCGCACAGCAACTCGGGACCTACTCCGGCGGGATCACCGAGGCTGGCCGCGAGAAGGGTCAATTATACTCGATCACCGCGTCGCGGCGCAGGTCGCGCAAATAGGTCTGCGCGCGCTTGTTGACGCGGTCGTCCTCCATCTGCGCCATCAGGTCGTCGAAGCTCGGGCCCGAGGCCTCCTGCGGGTCGTCGCGGCCGCACAGCATGAGCACGCGCACCCCGTCCTGAACCGTGCCGAACGGCGGGGTGCTTTCGCCCAGCGACAGCTTGAGCATCGCTTCCTGGAGCGGCCCGGGAAGGTCGCGAATCTTGATCTGGTCGTTGCCGACGACGGTGGCACCGATCGCCGCGGCGGCGGCGTCGGCGTCGCCGCAGCCCTTCATCGCGCGCACCGCGTTGGCGAACTCGACGACCCTGGGCGCGGCCGATTCCTGTGTCGAGCCGGGGGGGAAGGTGATCGTGATCTGCTTGAGGCTGAGCGCGGCATCGCGCGGGTCGGCGGTCAGGACCTGGCGCTTGTCGATCAGGTAGAGGATCGAATAGCCGCCCTGGATTTCGACCGGGCCGACCAGCTGGCCGGGCGCGAGCTCGCGCGCCGCGGTGCTCAGCTCGGCGGGCAGCTGGGCCAGCCGGATCCAACCTAGATCGCCGCCCACCGCCGCGGTCGACGCCTCGGAAAACTGGCGCGCGTAAGCGACGAAGCTGCCGCCCTGCCTGATCTGGTCGACGATCTTGCGCGCGTTGGCGAGCACCGCCGGCTTGGTGTCCTCGGTCGCCGAGAGGAAGATCTCGCCGATCCGGTACTCGTCGGTGCCCTTGGCGGCCTTGAGCCGCTCGAGCATCTCGTTCACTTCCTCGTCGGCGACGTTGATGAACGGCTGGACGTTGCGCCGCAGCAAGCGCTGCCATGAAATCTCGCCGCGGATCTGCCGCTTGAGCGAAGCCGAGGACGACCCGATCTTGGTCAGGTAGCCGTCGAGCGCGGCCGGGTTCTGGCCGAAATTCTGCGTCGCGACGCGCGCATAGGTCTGGTTGACCTCGTCGTCGGTGATCTCAATCTCGGCGGCCTTGGCTTCCTGGATCTGGAGCGTCTCGTCGATCAGGTTGCGCAGCACCTGGAGTCGCAGCCGGCCGAGCTCGTCCTCGCCGATCGGGGTGTCGCTCGCCGCGCGGACCAGCGCCAGGCGCTGCTCGATGTCGGTCCCGGTGACGATGTCGCCGTTGACCTTGGCGGTGGCGCGGCGGAGATTCGGGTCGGCGGTCAGGAACTGCGTCGGCCCCTGCGGCAGGTTGAGCGCGGCGATCGCGGTCGGCGCCGGCTCGGAATCGACCGGGCCCGCGGTCGCCGGGGTTTCGGTGACGGTCTGTGCCGCGGCGGCGGCGGCAAGCGCCAGCGCGCCGATCGCGACGGCCGCGCAGGCCGGGGTGAAACGATGGGTCTTGGCGCGAATGCTCACGTGAGGGCGATCCTGTTCAAAATGCGGGCCGCCAGCATGGCCCGGCGTCGCCGCGGCTTGTCGGCCGGCGGCTTAACCGAAGCTGAGTGAAGCCCGTTCGGGCCGCGCGATAGCGGCTTTGCGCGAAGCTGCCAAGCGACGCGCCCCTTACCGAAAACCGAGGTTCTTGAGCGCGAAACGAACGAGGAAGGTGTTGCCCTTACGTGCGTCGCCGGTGCTCTCGTAATCGCGCCGCCAGGTGAAGCTCATCTCGAGGCATTCGTCGGCATACGCCACCCCCAACCGGGTGCGCAGCGGTTCGAACCCGTCCGAGGTGAACGAGGGGTCTTCTTCGCGGTCGGTCAGGTTGACCACGCCCGAGCCGAACACCGACCAGTAGTGCGCGAAGGCGAGCCGGCCGGCGAGGCGGAGCTCCTCGCGATCCTGCAAGTCCTCGACGGCGGCGATGTTGCGGTCGAGCCGCAAGTACCCGGCCTCGAGGTAAGTCCGGTGATCGCCGACGCGCGCGTCGAACTCGTTGCGGCGCGCCGCCAGGTTGTCTTTGTCGAGCCGGAAGCGATGCGTGAACGCGACGAAATCGCGATAGCGGACCTCGCTGCGTCCGACGATGTCGGAGGTGCGGCTGGTCAGCCCGGTGCCGTTGGGAAACAGGGTCGGCTTGTCGGTCAGGCGATAGCTCTGGCCGATCGTGGTGCTGACCCGCCAGCCGGGGCGGTCGAGCCGGTAGTCGAAGCCGTAAGTGAAGCGCACCCCGTCCTCGACCCGGTCGTAGCCGGGAAAGCGGTTGAGCGCGAACAGGTTGCTGTCCTCGAGGTCGATCGCGCGCGAATCTTCGTTGGGAATCGCGAGGTTGCGGATTTCCGGGCTGGCGACGATCTGGAACCGCGGGGTGAGCACTTGGGTGCCGCCGAGCGCGGGCCCCACCAGCGGGTACTTCACGTCGAGCGCGGCGATCGCGACCTTGCGCGCGCGCCAGCCCGAATCGCCGCGGTAGACCGCGGTCGGGGTGAGCGCGTTCTCGTCGCTGTGATAGACGTCGGCGCGGACGAGCCCGGTCGCGGTCGCGTCGATCCCGCCGAAGGTGATCCGCCGCAAGTCCCACCGCGCCCCGGCGAACGCGCGCTGCGTGTCCTGGCCGTCGCCGCGGACGATGCCGAGCGTGTTGACGCGCAGCTCGAGTGTGCCGCCGACCAGCGGCGGGGCGATCCGGCGGCGGAAGTCGAGCACCGGAAAGGCGACCGGGACCTGGCCCTGGTTCTCGCCGACGCGCAGCGTCTGCGTCGCCCATCCGGCGACGCTGAGGTAGCTCGCCGGCGTGATCCGCTCGAGGTTGATCGTCGAGCGCAGCCGGTCGTCGCGGCTGATGTCGTAGCGGCGCAGAAACGTCCGGTCGGAGACCAGGCGAGTGGACGAGGTAAGGCTCCACTCGGGCGAGAACTGAAACCGGCCATTGGCATCGAGATAGCCGCGGAAGTCGCGCTGCCGCGCGCCGCCGCCCTGGTCGATCGGCAGGCGCGAACTGCGCGTGGCGTAGCCGGTGATCTGGAACGCGCCGAGCTCGGTCAGTTGGCGGTATTGCGCCGAGAGCATCGGCAGCACCTCGGTATAGACGTGGCCGGACAGCGTCAGGTCGCGGTCGGGCCCGAGCCGAAGGTAGTAACCCTGCTCGATCTCCAACCCGTTCGAGCGGCTCAGGCGAAGCTCGGGCACCAGCAGGCCGGATCCGGCGCCGCCCCCGGTCGAATGTGCGAGAAACGGCAACGGCACCGCGATGCCGAATATCTCGAGCCGCGCCTGCTTGTAGCGGACGCGCTTGTGCGCCGGATCATAAAGCACGCGCGCCGCGGTGATCCGCCAGCTCGGCTTCTTCGGGCAGCCTTCGGCGTTTTCCACCGCGCACGCGGTGTACGCCGCGTTGGTCAGCGCGATGCGCCCCGCCTGGTCGCGGATTCCCTGCGTCGCGGCGATGCGCCCGCCTTCGCGCAGCACCAGCAGGAGGTTCTCGATCATCCCGGCCTTGAGCTCGTCGGTCAGCTCGACCCGGTCGGTCAGCAGCAGGTTGCCGTCCTCGTCGACGAAGCGGATCGCGCCGGTGGCGACGATCTCCCCGGTCTCGCGGTTCCAGGTGACCTGGTCGGCACGCACCGACTGGCCCTCGCGGACGAGCACCACGGTGCCGCTGGCGGTGACGGTCTCGGAGTTGCCGTCGTAGTCGACCCGGTCGGCCTCGAACGCAATCTGCTCGTCGCTCGCTGGCGCCGCGATTGTGGGAACCGCGGCTTCGGGTGAGGGCGCCGGCTGGGTCAGCGGATCCTCGACCTTCTGCTTGTCGATCGATGCAGAACCATCTTGCGCGGACGCCGCGAGCGGCCAAGCCACCGCCCACACCGCGGTCGCCAGGGCAAGGCCGAATCGGACATGCCGCAAGCGATCGGGAGTGGCTTGCGGCGCGGGCCGCGGCGACCTTGGCATCGCTTGCCTATCGCACCGCCTCCTTCTAATCGCAACGCCATTCGCCCGGCCGGGCGGCCGCTCGATCCCCAGGAGTCGCGTTCATGAAGGTTACTTTCGTTGGCTCCGGCGCGTCCGCGTTGCCGCGTCTCGTCGCGCACGTGGTCGAGCAGGACAAACTGCCCGCCGACCTAGACGCGACGACGGCGGAGGCAGCGCGCGCGTCACGCTTCGCGGGCAAGCTCGGTCAGACATTCGAGAGCTTTGCGAACGGCGAAGGCGGGGTCCGGCGCAACGTGATGGTCGGGATCGGCGAGCCGAGCGACCCGGCGCGCGCACAGGCCTTCGAGCGTGCCGGCGCGGCGGTGACCGCGCGCTACCTATGCTCGGGCGAGACCTGCGTCGCGTTCGACCTCACGGGCGGGAACTTCAGTCCCGACGAAGTGTCCGCTCTGCTCGTCGGCGCGGTGCTGCGCGGCTGGCGCTATGATACCTATCGCACCACGCTCGCCGATGAGCAGAAGCCCACGCTCGCCGAGATCGTCGTGCTGGGCGCGGCCGATGGAGCGGAGGCGGCCTGGGCGAAGGAATCCGCGGTGGTCGATGGCGTTTCATTCGCGCGCGAGCTGGTCACCGAGCCCGCCAACGTGATTTACCCCGAAAGCTTCGTCGAACGCTGCCGCCGGCTCGAGGCGCTCGGTGTCGAGATCACCGTGCTCGACAAGGCGGCGATGACCAAGCTCGGGATGGGTGCGCTGCTCGGCGTCGGTCAGGGCTCGGTGCGCGAATCCCGCATACTGGCGATGCGCTGGAAGGGTGCGAAATCGGAAAAGCCCACAGTGTTCATCGGCAAGGGCGTGACGTTCGACACCGGCGGCATCTCGATCAAGCCCGCGCTCAACATGGAAGACATGAAGTGGGACATGGGCGGCGCGGCGGCAGTCGCCGGCGCGATGCTCGCGCTCGCGACGCGCAAGGCCAAGGCCGATGTCGTCGGCATCTGCGGGCTGGTCGAGAACATGCCCGACGGCGCCGCACAGCGCCCGGGCGATGTGGTCACCTCGATGTCGGGGCAGACGATCGAGGTGATCAACACCGACGCCGAAGGACGGCTGGTACTGTGCGACGCGGTGACCTGGGCGCAGAAGCAGTTCGCGCCCGCCACGATCGTCGATCTGGCGACGCTGACCGGCGCGATGATCATCAGCCTCGGCCACGAATACGGCGGCGTGTTCTCGAACGACGACGCGCTGGCCGACGGCCTGCTCGCCGCGGGCAAGGCGAGCGGCGACAAGCTGTGGCGTTTCCCGCTCGGCGTGCCTTATGACAAGCTGATCGACAGCCCGATCGCCGACATGAAGAACGTCGGCCCGCGCTATGGCGGCTCGATCACCGCGGCGCAGTTCATCCAGCGCTTCGTCGACAAGGGTGTCGCCTGGGCGCACTGCGACATCGCCGGAATGGTCTGGGCGGACAAGCCGGGCGCGACCTGGGACAAAGGCGCGACCGGCTTCGGCGTGCGCCTGCTCGACCGCTACGTGCGGGACACGCTCGAAGCCTGAGGTGCGGGTCGATTTCTACCAGCTGAGCCGCGATCCGGCGGAAGCGGTGATTCCGCTGCTGGCCGCCAACACGCTCAAGGCGGGCGAGCGAATGCTGGTGGTGTCGGGCGACGACGCCCAGCTCGCTGCGGTTTCGCAGGCGCTGTGGGCGCCCGCGCCCGAAGGCTTCCTCGCTCACGGGCCCGCGGGCAGCCCGCACGACGCGCGCCAGCCGGTGCTGCTTTCGGATCGCGCCGAGCCCGCCAATGGCGCGCGCTTCATCGCGCTGGCGGATGGCGTCTGGCGCGAAGGAGCCGATGCGTTCGAGCGGGTGTTCCTGCTGTTCGGCGCGGCGCGGATCGACGACGCGCGGGCCTGCTGGCGGATGCTCGGCGAGCGCGAGGGTACCGAACGCCGGTTTTGGGTCCAGGACGGCGGAAAATGGCGCGAGGGGCCGTAAGCCTCGCCTTGCGTGGCTCAAGCATCGCCGCTAGGGGCGCGCGCAACTTTCTTTCACCAAGGATTTTGCAAAATGGCGGTCACCCGCACCTTCTCGATCATCAAGCCCGACGCCACGCGCCGCAACCTGACCGGCGCGGTGACCAAGATGCTCGAGGAGGCGGGCTTGCGGGTTGTCGCTTCGAAGCGCATCGCGATGACGCGCGAGCAGGCCGAAGGCTTCTACGCGGTGCACAAGGAGCGCCCCTTCTTCGGCGAGCTGTGCCAGTTCATGACCAGCGGGCCGGTGGTGGTCCAGGTGCTCGAGGGCGAGGACGCGGTCAAGCGCAACCGCGACGTCATGGGCGCGACCAATCCCAAGGACGCGGCGCCGGGAACGATCCGCAAGGAACTGGCCGAAAGCATCGAGGCGAACTCGGTCCACGGCTCGGATTCCGACGAGAACGCGACGATCGAGATCGCGCACTTCTTCACCGACGACGAGATCGTCGGCTGATGCGGGCCACCCTCCGCCGAGCTAATGCCACACCCGGGAGCGCCGCGGCGATCGTTCGTAGTTTCATCGGCCAGGTGGACCGCGGGGACGTGGCCGAATGCGCGGTCCTGATGCATCCGGACATCCGATACTGCGATGCGAAAGGCGGCACGCTCGTCGGCTGGAGCGACTGCATGGAACTCGTTCGCGGGGTGGCGTATCGCCTGAGCCGTAAGAGTGTCGAAATTCTGGCGTTGGCCAATTGGGGAAATCGGGTCAAGCTGCGCCTTAGGACCGGTGCGGCGGATGAACGTTTCAATGGGCTGGCCTGCTGGACCGTGCGCGTCGAACATGGACTCGTCCGCGATATCGAGGTTCGCCGCGAGGACGGGCTCGAGACCATCAGAATCCTGGTACCCGATCTGTATGAGCGCGAGGCAGGTGCGATCAGCGGCCGCTAGAAGTCATCCACGGCATTCATGAGCCCGGAGAGCTTCTTCGGCGCGGAAACTTGCCAGCTCCGCGCCAGCCAATCGGCGATATTGTCCCAGTCGGTGCCCGGAATGTCGAGCCGGATGCCGATCCACCCGTCGCCGAAGTAGGCCGGGCGGTAATAGCGCTCGTCGTCCATTTCGATCAACTGCTGCTGCTCGTCGAGCCCGCTGACCTTCACCAGCAGCGCGCACTTGCCGTCGCCGTGGTGGTCGTTCGAGACGTACGCGAACTTCTTGCCCTTGAGCACGCCGAAGCACGGCATCCCGTGGCTGAGCACCTCGTCGGTCTCGGGCAGCGCCAGCGCGCGCGCCCGGACCTGACCGATCAGGTAGTCCGGATCGCGGTCGCGGCGGACGTAGTCGGCGACGACGCGGGGATAAAGCTGGTGCTCGGCGATCAGCACGCGCGCGGCCAGCGTTTCGGGGGTGTCGCCGGGCAGCACCGCGACCTCGACCTGGCCGAGCACCGGCCCGTCGTCGAGCTCGGCGGTGACGAGATGGACCGAGCAGCCCGCGCGCGCGTCGTTTGCCGCGAGCGCGCGGGCGTGGGTGTCGAGGCCCTTGTGCGCGGGCAGCAGCGAGGGATGGATATTGAGCAGCCGCCCCTCCCAGCGCGCGACGAACTCGGGCGAGAGCACGCGCATGTAGCCGGCGAGCGCGACGAAGTCGGCGCCCGCGTCGCGCAATGCACGCTCGATCGCCGCCTCGTGGTGGTCTTTCGGCACACCTTGGTGCGCCAGCGCGAAGGTCTCGATCCCTTCCGCCGCGGCCAGCGCCAGTCCCGGCGCGGCGGGATCGTTGCTCGCGACCAGGACCACCTCGTACGGGCAGTCGCCGGCGCGGCCGGCATAGATCAGCGCCGCCATGTTGGTGCCGGTGCCCGAAATCAGCACCGCGAGGCGGGCGCGCTCAGCCAAGGTGGATCGCCTCCCAGCTGTCGCGAGCGCTCCAGGTTTCGGGCTTGCCGCGCACGGTGCAGCCGCGCTCGCCCGCGATCACCGCGCCGATCCAGTGGACTTGCTCGCCCGCCGCCTCGAGATCGCGCGCGACGCCCTCGGCCTCATCCGCCGCGACCGCGAGCACCATGCCGACGCCGCAGTTGAAGGTCCGCGCCATCTCGCCCGGCTCGATCCGGCCCTGCGCCTGGAGCCAGGCCATCAGCCGCGGCTGCGCCCAGGCGTCGGCGTCGATCACCGCGTGCAGGCCCTCGGGCAGCACGCGCGGCACGTTCTCGAGCAGCCCGCCGCCGGTGATGTGCGCGAGCGCGTGAACGCGTCCGGCTCGCGCCAGAGGGAGGAGGCTTGCGACGTAGATACGCGTCGGCTCGATCAAGGCATCGATCAGCAGGCGGTCGATGTCGAACGGTGCAGGCCGGTTCATCCGCCAGCCGTGATCGTCGGCGAGCCGGCGGACCAGCGAATAGCCGTTGGAGTGCACCCCCGAGCTGGCGAGCCCGAGCAGTACGTCGCCCGCCGCGACCTCGGCGCCGGTCAGCTGCTCGCCGCGCTCGACCGCGCCGACGCAAAATCCCGCAAGGTCGTAGTCGCCGGGCGCGTACATCCCCGGCATCTCGGCGGTCTCGCCGCCGATCAGCGCGCAGCCGGCTTGCTTGCAGCCGTCGGCGATCCCCGCGATCACGCGCTCGGCGACGCCGGCATCGAGCTTGCCGGTGGCGAAATAGTCGAGGAAGAATAGCGGCTCGGCGCCCTGGACGATGAGATCGTTGACGCACATCGCGACGAGATCGATGCCGACGCTGTCGTGACGGTCGTGCTCGATCGCCAGTTTGAGCTTGGTCCCGACCCCGTCGTTGGCGGCGACCAGCAACGGGTCGCGGTACCCCGCCGCGCGCGGATCGAAGAACCCGCCGAACCCGCCCAGCTCCGACGTCGCGCCGGGCCGCGCGGTGGCCTTGGCCAAGGGCGCGATGCGCTTCACCAGCGCGTTGCCTGCCGCGATCGACACGCCCGCCGCCTCGTATGTGTAGCTGGCGGGGGGAGGGCTGTTGTCGGCCATGGCGCGCGCTAACGCTTTCACGCTTGGATTTCCATGCTCGTTTCGGCAAAAGCCACGCCGTCGCATCGCCGCCCGGCGAACAGCATTGGAAAACCCTCGCTTGGCCGCCGCTTCCCGCTTTGATCAAATGCCTTGGCGCCGCGTCCTTGCCGTGGCCGCGATCTTCGTGCTCGCCGCGCTGTCGCTGCGCCTGCTCGCGCAAGTCGAGGGCGAGCGCGGGATCGCGCCGATCGCCAGCAACGGCGATTTCGAGGTCGGCGGCATCGCCGTCGAGACCACCGGCGACAGCGCCGAGGAAGCGCGCGAGAAGGGCTGGAAGGACGCGCAGAGGCTGGCTTGGGAGAAGCTGTGGCTCGATACCGGCCACACCGGAAAAGCGCCCGCGCTGGCCGAGGGCATGATCGATTCGATGGTCTCGGCGGTGGTGATCGAGCGCGAGCAGCTCGGACCCCGACGCTACATCGCCAGCCTCGGCGTGATCTTCGACCGCGCCCGCGCCGGGGAGTTGCTCGGCATGACCGGCGAAGTTTCGCGCTCGGCACCGCTTTTGGTCATCCCGGTCCAGTATTCGGGCGGCGCGGCGCAGCTGTTCGAGGTCCGCACGCCGTGGCAACGCGCCTGGGCCGAGTACCGCACCGCCAACAGCTCGATCGACTATGTCCGTCCCAACGGCGCGGGCGGCGAATCGCTGCTCCTCACAGCCGGGCAGATCGACCGCCGCAGCCGCACTTGGTGGACCAACATTCTCGACCAGTTCGGCGCGGCCGACGTGATCATGCCGCTGGCCCGGCTCGAACGGCAGTTCCCCGGCGGCCCGGTCAAGGGCACCTTCACCGCGCGCTACGGCCCCGACAACCGCTATCTCGGCTCGTTCACGATGACCGCGAAAGACGACGGCGCACTGCCCGCGATGCTCAACCGCGCGATCACCCAGCTCGACCGGCTCTATTCCGGCGCGCTGGCGGCGGGGGTCTTGCGGCCAGATCCGACACTCCGCGTCTCGCAGCCGATCGACCAGGCGCTGATCGACCGCATCCTCGGCGCCGTCGAAAAGACCGACGCCGCCGCGCCTTCGGCCACATCGTCACCGGCTGCCGCCACGCCCACGGCCACCCCGGTGGCGACGATCTCGACGATCACCGTGCAGTTCGCGACGCCCGATGCGGGCGCGGTCGATGCGGGGCTCGGCTCGGTGCGCGGGACCCCGGGGGTTCAGGGAGCGAGCATCACCAGCGTGGCGATCGGCGGCACCTCGGTGATGCGGGTCAGTTTCGCCGGGGACCTCGATGCCTTGCGCGCCGCGCTCCAGTCGCGCGGCTGGCAGGTCCAGCAAGGGGCGAGCGCGCTCAGCATTCGCCGCTAGGCATGACTCAGATCGCGCTGCCCCTGACCCCTACCGGCACCGCCGAGCGGATCGTCGTCGGACCCTCCAACCAGGCGGCGGTCGACGCGCTGAAGCGCGCCGCCGCCTGGCCGTTCCGCACCGCGATCCTGATCGGGCCGCCGCGTTCGGGCAAAAGCCTGCTCGCACGCTGGTTCGAAGCGAGCGGTGCGGGCGAGGCGATCGACGACGCCGAGCGCGAGCCCGAGGACGCGCTGTTCCACCGCTGGAACCGGGCCCAGGCGAGCGGGGCGCCGCTGTTGCTGGTGAGCGGGTCGCCGCCGGGCGAATGGCGCATCGAGCTGCCCGATCTCGCCTCGCGCCTCGGTGCGGCGCTCATCCTCGAGATCGGCGCGCCCGACGACTCATTGCTTCGCGGCCTCCTCGAGGAGCACGCCGCCCGGCGCGGGCTGGCGCTGGGTGAAGGCGCGGCGGCCTGGCTGCTGCCGCGGATCGAGCGCAGCCATGCCGCGGTCGAGGCGCTGGTCGAGACGATCGATCGGCTGAGCCTTGAGCGCAAGCAACCTGTCACCATATCGTTGCTGCGCGACGCATTGGGCGCGGAGGGCGGCGAGTTCCAACCGCGCTTGATTTAGCGCACGAGCCGTGAAAGAATCGGGGGCAACGATGTTTCATTCGCTGATTGGCTATCTGGACTCGATCCGCGCGCGCGATCCGGCGCCGCGCTCGCGCTGGGAAATCCTGCTTTACCCCGGGGTTCTGGCGGTCGGCATGCACCGCGTCGCGCACTGGCTGTTCGGCGGCGGGCTGTTCTTCCTCGCCCGGCTGGTCAATCACCTGGCGCGCTTCCTGACCGCGATCGACATTCATCCCGGCGCGCGGATCGGCCGCCACTTGTTCATCGACCATGGCTTCACCGTAATCGGCGAGACAGCCGAGATCGGGCACGACGTGACGATCTATCAGAACGTGACGCTCGGCGGCACCAATCCGACCAGCGGCGTGGGCGGCAAGCGCCACCCGACGCTGCTCGACAACGTCATCGTCGGCTCGGGCGCGCAGATCCTCGGGCCGGTCACCGTCGGCCAGCGCGCCCGTATCGGCGCCAACGCGGTGGTCACCGACGACGTCCCCGAAGGCGCGACGATGGTCGGGGTGAAGGCGCGCTCGACGCTCGTCGCCGCCGAGACCTGGCAGCGCGAGTTCATCCCTTACGGCACGCCGTGTCGCGAAACCTGCGAGCCTGCCGAGCAGGCCACGGGCCGCCTGGCCGAGTTTGAGGCCGAACTCGCCGCGCTCAAGGCGCAAGTGGCGCTGCTTTCGGAGCAAAGTGACGCAAAGCCTGTTGCCGCGCGCAAGCGCACCCGGTCCTAAGCCGGATGCGCGGAGCCGATTTTCAGCCGGTGCCCGCGTCCCACTCCTCGAATATCGTTCCGTTCCGCGGCCTCGCTCCGCTCCAGGTCGGCTTCGATCGGCTCGAGCTGATGCGCATCCTCGACCTCTATGGCCGGATGGTCGCCGCGGGCGAGTGGCGCGACTACGCGATGGGGTTCACCCGCGAGGCCGCGAGCTTCTCGGCCTTTCGCCGCACCGCCGAGCGGCCGAGCGCGTGGATCGAGAAGCGCCCCGCGCTGCGCGGCCGTCAGGGCATGTGGGCGCTGTTCGGCGAGGCCGGACAAGTGCTCAAGCGCGGGCATGAACTCGCGGGCGTGCTTTACCCGCTCGAGCGCAAATTGCTGAAAGTGGTCGAGGCCTAACCTCCCGCCATCGCCTTCTGCATCTGGCCGAGGATCGCCTGGCTCTGCTCGCTGCCCGACTGCGGAACGAAGTCGTTCGCGCGGTCCGAGATTTCGCTCCAGTGCGCGGCGAAGCCCTCGACGGTGCGTTCCTCCGGCTTGAGGAATACGCCGCGGTTCATCGTCACCCACGCCGAGTGGTAGCCGCCAGCGCCGGCGCCGACGATGGCGTTGGTCGGCGCGTCCTCTGAAACGAGGAACAGCGCCGCGGGCGCGACGTTTTCGGGCCCGAACATCGCGAACGCCTGCTCGGGGAAAATGTCCTCGGTCATCCGCGTCGCCGCGACCGGCGACAGCGTGTTGACGCGGATGTTGTTCTTCGCGCCCTCGAGATAGAGCGACTTGGTGAAGCCGGCGAGGCCGAGCTTGGCCGCTCCGTAGTTGGTCTGGCCGAAGTTGCCGAACAGCCCGGTCGAGCTCGCGGTCATCAGGATGCGGCCATAGTTCTGCTCGCGCATCGTCTCCCACACGGCCTTGGTCGCGTTGGCCGAGCCGATCAGGTGGACCTTGACCACGAACTCGAAGTCGGCGGGCTCCATCTTGGCGAAGCTCTTGTCGCGCAGCACCCCGGCGTTGTTGATCAGGACGTGGACCCCGCCCCACTTCTCCGTGGCCTTGGCGACCATCGCTTCCATCTGCTCGAACTCGGTCACCGAGCCGCCGTTCGACATCGCCTCGCCGCCCGCGGCCTCGATCTCCTCGACCACCTTGAGCGCGGCGTCCGAGTGGCCGGTGCCGTCGCGCGCGCCGCCGAGGTCGTTGACCACGACTTTGGCCCCGCGCTTGGCCAATTCGAGCGCATAAGCCCGGCCGAGGCCGCCGCCCGCGCCGGTGACGATCGCGACGCGATTTTCGAAACTGATCGACATGGGGCTTCTCCGCCGAAGGCTGCAATTCGGCGGGCGGGATGGCATGGCCGTCCCGGCCTTGCAACCGTCCAGCGGGGACTATGCCGGGCCGTAGCGGAACTTGGTCGCGAGCCCGTCAAATAACTGTCACGCAAGCGCCCTATTCGAAACGCGAATCGAACGGAGAGAAACGCGCATGAAGGTCTCGGGACTCCGTATTTCGCCGTGGGCGTTGGCCGTCGCGCTGGGTTGGGCGCTGCCCGTGCAGGCGCAAAGCGCTCAGGATTTCGCGGCGATGCGCGCCGAGATGGAGGCGATGCGAAACCGGATCGAGACGCTCGACGCCAAAGTCGACGCGCTCGAGGCCGAGCTCGCCCAAGCCAAGTCCACCGTCGTCAAGGTCGAGGCCGCGCCGGTCGCCCCGCCCAGCGTCACCGCGAAAACCGCGACGACGATCGCTTGGGATGGCGCGCCGCGGATCGAGGCGGCGGTCGATCCCAAGGACCCCAAGAAGGGCAAGTGGGGCTTCAAGCCGCGCGGCCGGTTGCAGATCGATACCGCGGGGGTGGACGCCCCGAATTCAATTCCCGGCAACAGCCTGGGCATCGCCACCGAGTTCCGCCGCGCCTACCTCGGGGTCGAAGGGACGATCCCGGGCAACTTCGGCTACCGGGTCGAGGCGGACTTCGCCAACAGCGCGGTCGATCTCACCGACGTCTATCTGACCTACAAGCCCAAGCCCGAGCTGACCCTGACGCTCGGCCAGCACAAGCCGTTCTGGGGGCTCGAGGAGATCACCAGCGATCTGTTCACCAGCTTCATGGAGCGCGCGGGGTTCAACTCGGCGTTCGGCTTCGAGCGGCGCGTTGGATTGAGCGCGGCCTATGCCGGCAAGTCCGTGCTGGTCCAGGGCGGGATGTTCGTCGATAACGCCGCCGATCTCAACAACGACGCCAACAACAGCTACAGCCTCGACGGGCGCGTGGTGTTCATGCCCCGGCTCGGGTCGGGCCAGTTGCACCTCGGCGGCTCGCTCCACCACCGCGAATTCAACGACGCCGCGACGACGACGCGATACCGCGCGCGCCCGTTCGTCCACACCACCGACTTGCGCCTGGTCGACACCCGCGCGTTCAGCGCCGATTCGGAAACGAGCTACGGCGCCGAGCTCGCCTATGTCCGCGGCCGCTTCCACGCCACCGGCGAAGGCCACTGGATCGTCGCGCACCGCCCTGGGCTTGCCGACCCCGGCTTTTTCGGCGGTTATGCCGAAGCGGGCCTGTTGCTGACCGACGAGGTCACCGCCTACAAGGGCGGCGTTTACGATCGCATCCGACCGAGGAAACCGCTGGGCGGCGGGGGGATGGGGGCGCTGCAACTCAACGCGCGCTACGACTTCCTCGACTTGAGCGACGGCGCGATCGTCGGCGGGCGCCAGCAGGTCGCGGGCGCTTCGCTGCTGTGGATCCCGACCGACTACGTGCGCTTCATCGTCAACTACGGCCACGTCTGGATCGATGACGCGGCGGTCGCTGCCGGGCTCGACCGCGACTATTCCGCCGACACTTTGGGGGTGCGCGCGCAGATCGACTTCTAGAAACCGCCGGCGATTGCTGGCAAAGCCTCGCGCATGACCGCCCAATCCCCCGCGCGCCCGCTCGCCGTCGTGATTCTCGCCGCGGGGCAGGGCACGCGGATGAAGAGCAATATCCACAAGGTTCTCCATCCCATCGCCGGGCGCGCGATGATCGAGCACGTGCTCGCCAGCGCCGCCGAGCTCGGTCCCGAACGCCGGGTCGTGGTCGTCGGCAGCGGCCGCGAGCAGCTCGAGCGCCTGCTCGGCGATCGAGCGGCGATCGCGCTGCAACAGCCGCAGCTCGGCACCGGCCACGCGGTCCAGCAGGCCGAAGCCGCGCTGGCGGGCTTTTCGGGCGACGTGCTGATCCTCTACGGCGACGTGCCGTTCGTGCGGCCCGAGACCATGCGAGCGATGCTGACGCGCCTCGCCGCGCCCGATGCGCCCGCGGTGGTCGTGCTCGGCTTCGAGCCCGCGGACGCGCTGCAATACGGCCGGATCCTGGCGCACGACGACGGGCGGATCGCCAAGATGGTCGAGCACAAGGACGCGAGCGACGACGAGCGCGCGTGCCGGCTGTGCAACTCGGGGCTGATGGCGGTGCGCGGGGAAGACTTGTTCGGCCTCCTCGCGCGCGTCGGCAACGCCAACGCGGCGGGCGAGTACTACCTCGTCGACATCGTCAACCTCGCCACCGCCGACGGCCGCAATTGCGCGGTGGTGACCACCGACGACCCGGACGAAGTCGCGGGGATCAACAGCCGCGCCGAGCTCGCCGAGGCCGAGTTAGCCTGGCAGCGCCGCCGCCGCGAACGCGCGATGGCCGAGGGCGCGACGCTGATCGCGCCCGAGACGGTGTGGTTCGCGTGGGACACCGCGCTCGGACGCGACGTGACGATCGAGCCCAACGTGTGGTTCGGTCCGGGCGTAAGCGTCGCCGACGGCGCGCGGATCAAGGCGTTCTGCCACATCGAGGGCGCGACTTTGGGCGAAGGGGTCGAGGTCGGGCCGTTCGCGCGACTGCGGGCCGGAACGGTGCTCGGCGCGAAGGCGAAGATCGGCAATTTTGTCGAGACCAAGAAGGCGGTGCTCGGCGCGGGCGCCAAGGCCAACCACCTGACCTACCTTGGTGATGCCGAGATCGGCGCCGGCGCGAACATCGGCGCGGGGACGATTACCTGCAACTACGACGGCTATTTCAAGCACAAGACGGTGATCGGCGAGCGCGCCTTCATCGGCTCGAACTCGGCGCTGATCGCGCCGGTGAAGATCGGTGCCGACGCGATCGTCGCCGCGGGCAGCGCGGTCAGCCGGGACGTCTCCGACGGCGAACTGCGCATGGTCCGCGCCGAACAACTGGTCAAACCCGGTTGGGCCGACCGTTTTCACGACGCGATGAGGAAGAAAAAGGCGGAGAAGACTTGACGCGATATCATGATATGATATCGGTATATCAATGCCTCGCATCTTCGCCGACTTGCCCGATGGCGGCATCAAATGGCTCGACGCTCGCGCCGCCGAGCAGGGCAAGTCGCGCGCCTCTGTGCTGCGCGAAGTCGTCGTGTGGTATCGCCGCTGGCTGGGGCGACTGGCATGAGAATTCTCACTGACATCCCCGACGAAGATATTGAGAAGTTGGATGCTTTGGCCAAGCGCCAGGGCAAATCACGCGCTGCGGAGATTCGCGAAGCGATCAAGCTTCACTTGGTCCAGAATGCCGACAACAATGACTGGATCGAGCGCTGGGCCGGCTTGTGGGAAGGCCGCGACGACATTCCGGACGGGGTCGAATATCAACGGGCGATGCGCGAAGACCGTCGGCCCTACGAAGACATCTGATCGGTGGCCGATCCCTTCTTCGACACGAATATCGTGATCGATTGGCTCAAGCGCAAACCACAAGCAACGGCTGAGTTGGCGCGCTACAAAGGCCACCGCATGAGCAGGATCGTGTGGACCGAAGTGTTGGCCGGCGAAGCCCTTGATGCGCGCGACAAGGTACGCCAGGCGCTGGCCAATTTCGAGGTCGTCGAGATCGACGCGCGCATCGCTACCGCGGCGGCGGACATCCGGTACCGGTCGAAGATGAAGCTTATGGACGCCTACATCCTCGCAACTTCGCAAGTGAACGGCGCGATCCTGATAACGCGAAACACCAAGGATTTCCCGGCAGAAATGCCAGGCATCCGTGTTCCCTATGTCCTTTATTGAAGGCGCCAATACCTATGTGCGGAATCATCGGTATCGTCGGCAGCACGCCCGTGGCAGATCGCCTGGTCGATGGCCTGAGGCGGATGGAATACCGCGGGTATGACAGCGCGGGCATTTGCACCGTTGACGAGGGCCAGCTCATCCGCCGCCGTGCGCCGGGCAAGCTGATCAATCTCGTCGCGGTGCTCGAGCGCGATCCCGCGCCGGGCTCGACGGGGATTGCGCACACCCGCTGGGCGACGCACGGCGCGCCGACCACCAGCAACGCGCATCCGCACGCCACCGGCGAGCTCGCGCTGGTCCACAACGGGATCATCGAGAACTACAAGCCGCTGCGCGACGCGCTGATCGCGCGCGGGCGGCGGTTCGAAAGCGAGACCGACACCGAGGTCGTCGCGCACCTCGTCTCCGAGCGCGTCGAGGCGGGCGACACGCCCGAGGACGCGGTCAAGGCGGTGCTGCCGCAGCTGCGCGGAGCGTTCGCGCTGGGAATCGCGTTTCGGGCGCACGACGACATGCTGATCGGCGCGCGGCTCGGCTCGCCGCTGGTGGTCGGCTATGGCGACGGCGAAACCTACATCGGCTCGGACGCGCTGGCGCTGGCGCCGTTGACCCAGCGCATCGCCTATCTCGAGGAAGGCGACTGGGTAGTGATCACCCGCGATGGCGCGCGCATTCACGACGCGGCGAACAACCCGGTCGAACGCGAGATCACCCTGTCGGGCGCAACCGCCGCGGCGGTCGAGAAGGGGCCGTACCGCCACTTCATGCAAAAGGAGATCTTCGAGCAGCCGACGGTCGTCGCGCAGACCTTGCGCAGTTACTTGCGCCGCATCGACGAGTCGGTCGGGCTGCCGCAAATCGACTTCGACGTCTCGGCAATCGAGCGGGTCACCATCGTCGCCTGCGGGACCAGCTACTACGCGGGGATGGTCGCCAAGTACTGGTTCGAGACCTTCGCCAGGGTGCCGGTCGACATCGATTACGCGAGCGAGTTCCGGTACCGCGAGCCGGTGCTGGAAGATGGCGGGCTGTCACTGTTCATCA